>JBEAWS010000057.1:0-12105 GCA_041160185.1 Actinomycetota bacterium | reverse complement strand
TGCCTCGCGGTTTTGCAACTGAGACTTTTCGTTCTGCATCGACACGACGATGCCGGTCGGCAAGTGAGTAATGCGAACAGCAGAGTCGGTCGTGTTAACCGACTGGCCACCGGGGCCACTCGAACGATAGACATCGATTCGAAGATCGTTCTGACTGATTTCGACTTCTTCTGGGGCGTCAACCTCGGGAAACACCAGCACTCCGGCAGCCGAGGTGTGAATGCGTCCCTGAGTTTCGGTGACCGGCACGCGCTGAACACGGTGAACGCCGCCCTCATACTTCAGGTGCGCGAAGACACCCTGCGCAGGGTCTGTGGTGTTCGACTTGATCGCAATCTGAACGTCTTTGTAGCCGCCCAGGTCAGACTCGTTCTTGTCGAGAATCTCTGTCTTCCAACCCTTTGAGTTGGCGTACTGGATGTACATGCGAAGCAGGTCAGCCGCGAATAGCGCAGACTCTGCGCCACCCTCACCCGCCTTGATTTCCATGATGACATCACGACCGTCGTCTGGGTCACGCGGAATCAGCAGGCGACGAAGCCTCTCGCTTGCAGCGGTCAACTTCTCTTCTGAAGCCGGAACCTCATCGGCAAAAGACTCGTCTTCTTTCGCCAACTCACGAGTGGCCGCGAGGTCATCCGTGAGCGTGACAACCGCGTTGTATGCGGCAACAATTGCGCCTAGCTCGGCGTAACGACGATTCAGTTTTTTAGCCAAGGCTGGGTTGGCGTGCACGCTCGCCTCAGACAACTGGGTCTGAAGTGCGAGGTGCTCCGCTAGCAGAGGCTGTACCGAATCGAGCAATTTTTAGTCCTGGTCTGAACCTGACGGAATCGGCATTGACTTCTGAACCTGCATCAGGAATTCGACGTTGCTCGAGGTCTCCTTGAGTCGGTTTAGAACCAACTCGAGGGCCTGCTGCTGGTCTAGACCGGCAAGCGCGCGACGAAGTTTCCAAACAATCTTGGTCTCGTCTGGAGCCATAAGGATTTCTTCACGACGTGTGCCCGATGCGTTGACATCGACGGCCGGGAAGATTCTCTTGTCTGCGAGTGCTCGCGACAAACGAAGCTCCATGTTTCCGGTTCCCTTGAACTCTTCGAAAATGATTTCGTCCATCTTCGAACCGGTCTCGACAAGCGCGGTGGCAAGGATGGTCAGCGATCCGCCATCTTCGATGTTTCGAGCTGCACCGAAGAAACGCTTCGGTGGATAGAGCGCCGCAGAATCGACACCACCCGAAAGGATTCGACCCGAAGCTGGAGCGCTCAGGTTGTAGGCACGACCCAAACGGGTGATTGAGTCGAGCAGAACGACAACGTCGTGACCAAGCTCAACCAAACGCTTTGCGCGCTCGATTGCCAACTCGGCAACCGTGGTGTGATCTTCTGCAGGGCGGTCGAAGGTCGAGGCAATAACCTCGCCCTTTACGGTGCGCTGCATGTCGGTTACTTCTTCTGGACGCTCGTCAACCAAAACGACCATCATGTGAACTTCAGGGTTGTTGGTTGAAATTGCGTTTGCGATTGCCTGCAAGACCAAAGTCTTGCCTGCCTTCGGAGGCGAAACGATTAGACCGCGCTGGCCCTTACCGATTGGCGCTACCAAGTCGATGATTCGTGTGCTCAGGCGGTTCGACTCGGTCTCGAGACGCAAACGGCTCTGCGGGTAAAGCGGAGTTAGCTTGCCGAACTCAACACGGTTGGCAGCCTCTTCGAGAGTCTGACCGTTCACCGAGTCGATTCGCACGATTGCGTTGAACTTCTGACGGCCTTGGCTGTCGCCCTCTTTTGGCTGGCGGATAGCGCCGACAACGGCGTCACCCTTGCGCAGGCTGTACTTCTTTACCTGGCCGAGAGAGACATAGACGTCGTTCGAGCCAGGCAAGTAACCGCTGGTGCGAACGAAGGCGTAGTTGTCGAGAACGTCAAGAATTCCGGCTACCGGAACTAGAACGTCGTCTGGGGAGATCTCTGGTTCGATTTCGTCGCGGTCGTGGCCCTGGTTGTTGCCGCCACGGTTGCGGTTGCGACCATCGCGGTCGCGGTAGCGATCACGGTTGCGGTTGCGGTTGCGGTTTCCACCACGACGCTCGTCGCTGTAATCGCGATCGTTGCGTGAATCGTTGCTGCGAGTTTCGTTGTCTTTCGCTGCGCCATCTTTTGCGCCGTCGTTGTTTGACTCTCGCTTCTCACGAGGTTCGCGCTGACGCTGCTCGCGTGCTTCGCGTGGCTCGCGCGCCGGCTGCTCAGCCGACGATGAATCGCCTTCGCTTGAACTCTCTGGTTTGCTTGCGCCGCGGCGACGGGTTGGTCGCTTCTCGCTGGTTGAGTCTGTTGAAGCAGCGTCGCCTTCTGCCGCTGCGCGACGAGGCTTCTTTACTGCTGGTGTGTCTTGGATTTCATCCATGTATTAATTTCTCTTTCTGAGATTCAGATGACAGGTATTTGTTTGTCATCACCCGCACTGTGCGTGCGTTCGCATTAGATTTGCGAGGGATTTCACCAAAGCGTTCTGAATGAACTGCTGTTTAGTGGTGCAAAGTAACTGTAGCACCCTTAAAGTCGACAGCCAACAGCAAAGCGCGCCACTGTGGATAATTTTTGGCAGCCAGTTTTGCGGCCTCTAGGCGCTGAGCCGGGTCGCTGGAGAGCACCAAGACCGAAGGGCCGGCCCCCGAAACCACTGCAGCGTGGCCGTTTTGGCGCAACAGGTTGATAAGTTCGTGGGTCTCGGGCATCGCTTCGGCACGGTAGCTCTGGTGCAGGCGGTCTTCTGTGGCGGCCATCAGCAGCTCTGGGCTTTGGGTTAGCGCAGCGACAAGCAGGGCCGATCTCGAGACGTTGAATACGGCGTCTTCGTGCGGCACCGAATCGGGCTGAAGCGAGCGAGCCTTCTCGGTCGACATCTTGAAATCTGGGATGAGCTCTAGAGGCGATACGCCTCGGTGCACGAACAGCTTCTTGGTGTGAGCGCCGGTCTCGTCTTCCCAGGCGATGTTTAGGCTTCCGAACAGGGCCGGAGCCACGTTGTCTGGGTGGCCCTCGAGCTCGGTTGCGATGTCAAGTAGTTCAGTCGAGCTGATTTCAACGATGCCCTCGAGCAAGCCCTTGGCCGCCATGATTCCGCTGACCACAGCTGCGCCAGACGAACCCATTCCCCTACCGTGCGGAATGACGTTGTGCGCCTTGATGTGCAAACCCGGCATCTTCTGGCCGAAACGATCGAAAGTGAATTTGATGCACTTGACCACCAAGTTGTTTTCGTCGGTTGCCACTTCGCCGGCACCTTCGCCGGTTACCTCGACCAAAACCTTGTCGCCGGCGACAGCCTCGACTTCTAACTCGTCATAGTAGGCCAAAGCCATTCCGAGCGTGTCAAAGCCAGGTCCGAGGTTAGCCGAAGTGGCCGGAACCCTAACCGAGACTTTTCTGCCGACGACGCTCATGACTAAACCAGGCCCAAACTCTCTGCAACTTCGGCAGCATTGTTGTTGACCACGGTCGGCAAAATGTCGCCACCGTCTTCATCTTTGAGAGCCCAGCCGGCATCCTTGAGACCATGCCCGGTTACCGTCACAACAATCGTTGCGCCAGCGAGCGAATCGCCCTGCTGCGAAGACTTATAGAGCCCGGCCGCTCCGGTTGCCGATGAAGGCTCGACAAAAACGCCAACCTCGTTCGACAGGTAACGGTGCATCCACAGAATTTCTTTGTCGCTAACCGCGCCGAACTTTCCCTGTGAGCATTCCTGAGCGCTGAGCGCGAGATCCCAAGACGCAGGGTTGCCGATGCGAATTGCAGTAGCGATTGTCTCCGGGTTTTTCACGGGTGAACCCTGAACGAATGGCGCAGAGCCTTCGGCCTGAAAACCCCACATCTTCGGAACGCGCTTGATGCGACCCTCATTGAAGTCTTCGAGGTAACCCTTGAAATACGCCGAGTAGTTTCCGGCGTTGCCAACCGGCAGAACGTGATAGTCGGGCGCAAAGCCGAGAGCGTCGAAGACTTCAAAAGCTCCGGTCTTCTGACCCTCGATGCGATCTGGGTTCACCGAGTTGACCAGGTGAACCGCATAGTTGGCAGACAGGCTGCGCGCTAGGTCGAGGCAGTCGTCGAAGTTTCCGCGCACCTGCAAAATCTGTGACTTGTGCGCAACGGCTTGGCTGAGTTTTCCGAGCGCAATCTTGCCCTCGGGAATCAGCACGACCGATTGAATTCCAGCCGCGGCCGCATAGGCTGCTGCCGAAGCTGAGGTGTTTCCGGTCGAGGCACAGATAACCGCTTTGGCTCCCTCGCCAACCGCTTTCGAAACCGCCATGGTCATGCCGCGGTCTTTGAAAGAACCGGTTGGGTTCATGCCCTCGACCTTGAGCATTACGCGCTCGGCACCGACGAGCTTGGCCAGCGCGGGAGCCTCGACCAGAGGGGTGCCTCCCTCGCCGAGCGTGATTACCGGGTTGTCGGCGCTGATGTCGAGCCGATCAAAGTATTCACGGATAACTCCGCGCCACTGGTGCGCCATTAGATTCCTTCTACTCTGATCACAGAAGTGATCGACTCGACGGCATCGCTTGCGGCGAGAGCAGCCACCACGGCAGAAAGTGCTGCATCTGTCGCTTCGTGGGTTCCGATTTCGAGGTTCGCGGTCTTCTTGCCTGGTGTTGGGTTCTGTTCGACAAACTCGATCGATACCTCGTGAGTCGCAAAGGTGTTTGCAATGGCCGCGAGCACACCGGGCTGGTCGGTGGCTTCAAGGGTTATCTGGTAGCGAGTGAAGATGCGATCGATTGGAAGAATCGGCAGGTTGGCGTGCACCGAATCGGCAAGCCCCGGACCGCCGGCAACGTGACGTTTAGCTGCACTGACCAGGTCGCCGAGAATTGCGCTGGCGGTTTGGGCGCCGCCGGCACCCGCACCGTAGAACATAAGTTGGCCGGCTGATTCAGCCTCAACAAACACAGCGTTGAATGCTCCGCGAACAGAGCCGAGCGGGTGGGTGCGTGGAATCAAAGTTGGGTAAACGCGAACCGAAATTCCTTCGACACCAGACTTGTCTGCGTCGATACGCTCGGCAATCGCCAAAAGTTTGATGACGTTGCCATCACGCTGAGCTGCTCGCATAAGTTCGGGAGTTACGTTTGTGATTCCCTCGCGGTGAACCTGCTCAATCGGAACCTCGGTGTGAAAAGCAAGGTAAGCCAAAATCGCCGCCTTCTGAGCGGCGTCGTAACCTTCGACATCGAGCGTTGGGTCTGCCTCTAGATAACCGAGTTCAGTTGCCTCGGCCATGGCGGCTTCGAGCGAGATGCCTGCGGTATCCATGCGGTCAAGAATGTAGTTCGTCGAACCGTTAACGATTCCCATGATTCGCTGAACCTTGTCGCCGGCAAGTGATTCGCGCAACGGGCGAATGATCGGAATAGCGGCGGCGACTGCGGCCTCGAAGTAGAGTTGCGCACCGACCTGCTCGGCGGTGTCGAACAACTCGGTTCCGTGAGTTGCCAGCAGCGCTTTGTTGGCCGTGATGACGTCGCTGCCCGAGTTGAGCGCCTGCAAAATGTAGGTTCTTGCCGGTTCGATACCACCCATGACTTCGATGACAATGTCGGCGCCGAGAATCAGCCCCTCGACATCGGTGGTGATCAGTTCGGTCGGAAAACCCTCGGCGCGTGGAGCCTTTGCATCGCGAACGGCAATGCCAATCAACTCGAGCTCGGCTCCAACCCTGGCAGCAAGTTCGGCCTTGTTCTCGGTGAGCAACCGGGCGACCTGAGCTCCAACCGAGCCGGCGCCCAGTAGGGCCACGCGCAAAGGACGATACTCAATCACGGTCTCACTCTTTCTTCATCGCTTGATAGCGAAGGTCTCTGGTAAACAAGTCTGCCTCGGTTTCGCCCCGAATGATGAGTCTGGCCTCAGAGTTTCTGACGGCGACCACCGCTGGCCGGGTTAGAAAGTTGTAGTTATTCGAGAGCGAGTAGCAGTAAGCGCCAGTGGCTGCCACGGCGAGTAGGTCGCTCGGGCTTATGTCGCCTGGCAGGTAGTCGTGGCGAACCACGATGTCACCGCTCTCGCAGTGCTTGCCAACCACTCGCGAAAGTGCCGCCGAGGCTCGAGACGATCGCGATGCCAAGACCGCGTGATACTCGGCTTCATAGAGCGCTGGTCGCATGTTGTCGCTCATGCCGCCGTCTACCGAAACATACTTTCTGACTGCCCCGGCCTCAGAAACATTTACGTCTTTAATAGTGCCGACCGTATAGATGGTGACTCCCGGATTAGCCGCAATCACGCGACCCGGTTCGAATGCCAATCGAGGCACAGCAATCGAATTTCTCTCGCACTCGGTTTTCACGGCGGTGGCGAGCGCTTCGGCAAACTCGTGAATCGAAAGTGCTTCGTCGGATGGTCGGTAGTTAACGCCGAATCCCCCGCCGAGATTGAGCTCGGTAACTTCTTCAACGGTTGAAAGTTCGGCGTGCAGTTTCACGAGTCGGCGAACCGCTTCGATAAAGCCATCGCGCGAGTGAATCTGCGAACCGATGTGTGAGTGCAAACCTAGAAAAGTCAGGTGGCGGTGCGAGCGAATCTTGGCAACCAGCGAAGGCGCGTCGGCAATCGAGATTCCAAATTTCTGATCTTCGCGTGCGGTTGCCAAAAAGTCGTGGGTGTTGGCGTGCACACCGGTGTTAACCCTGAGTCGCACCGGCTGAATCTTGTCTTGAGCAGCGGCGGCGGCAGCGATTCGCTCAATTTCAATTTCGCTGTCGATCACGATCGCGCCTACGCCGGTCGCAATTGCTCGAGCGATTTCTCGGGTCGACTTGTTGTTGCCGTGCAAACCGATGCGCTGCGGTGGAATCCCGCTGGCTAGTGCGGCGGCGAGTTCTCCGCCGCTCGAAACGTCAAGGTTGAGTTCGAGCTCGTCTATCCATGATGCAATTTCGACCGAAAGAAACGCTTTGCTCGCGTAATAGACCTTGGCGGTTGTGCCAATCGACTCGGCCGCGCGCTCAAGGGCTTCTTTGACAGCAGTGGCGCGCTCACGAAAGTCATCTTCGTCGATAACAAAAAGAGGTGTCGAAAAATTGGCAGCCAGGTCGCGAACTGAAACGCCACCGATTGAGCATTCGCCAGTAGGCTGGCGCACAAAATTGCTTGGCCAAACGCGGTCGTCGAGCGCGTTCAGGTTTGCGGGCTCATCGAGCCACTCCGGGGCTAGCGGATTCGACATGGCCTACATCCTCTCCGGTGCGCTGACGCCAAGCAATTGCAAGCCGTTGCGAAGCACAATGCCAGAGGCGTTGTTGAGCCAGAGTCTGGTTCGGTGAACCTCATCGACCGCGTTGCCCGAAAGCGGAGTCACGCGGCAGGCGTCGTACCAGCGGTGATAAACCCCGGCTACCTCTTCTAGATAGCGGGCGACTCGGTGCGGCTCGCGAAACTCTGCCGCCGCCGCAACGACTCGCTCGAACTCGCTGAGCTTGGCCAGCAGGTTGCTTTCACTTTCGTGGTTTAACAGAGACGGGTCGAAGGTGCTCAGGTCGACACCGAGGGTGGCCGCATTGTTCTCAACCTGTCTGGTGCGAGCGTGCGCATACTGCACATAGAAAACTGGGTTGTCATTGGTCTTCTTGGCAAGCTGCTCGAGGTCGATGTCGAGCGAAGAGTTGATTGATGATCTGGTTAGCGCATAGCGGGCCGCATCGACACCAACGTAACCAACCAGGTCTTCCATGGTGACAACGGTTCCCGCACGCTTCGACATGCGAACCGGCTCGCCATTCTTGACGAGGTTAACCATCTGCCCGATCAGGATTTCAAGATTTTTACCAGGCTCGTCTCCGAACGCGGCACACATCGCCATCATGCGCGGAACGTATCCGTGGTGGTCTGCACCGAGCATGTAGATGCACTGATCGAAACCGCGACTGCGCTTGTCTAGGTAGTAGGCAAGATCGCCTGCGATGTAAGCAGCCTCGCCGTCGCTCTTCAACACGACTCGATCTCGGTCGTCGCCAAATGTTGTGGTTCGCAACCAAAGCGCGCCGTCTTCTTCAAACATGTGACCGAGTTCGCGCAACCTTTCGATTGCTCGCTCTACCGCACCAGAGACATAGAGCGAATTCTCGTGAAAGTAAACGTCGAAGTCGACACCGAAGTCGTGCAGCGATTCACGGATCTCTTGAAACATTTGCTCGACACCGGCGGCGCGAAACTTTTCTTGGGCGTCTTCATCGCTCAAACTCAGAATGTCCTCGGCTGTTTCAGCAAGAACACGCTCGGCGATTTCGGTGATGTAGGCACCCGAGTAGCCGTCTTCGGGGGCTTCTTGCTTGCGAGCCGCGGCCAAGAGCGAACGGGCAAATCTGTCGATCTGTGCGCCGTGGTCGTTGAAGTAGTACTCGCGGGTGACTTCGGCCCCCTGCGCCTCAAAGATTCTGGCAAGAGAGTCGCCGACCGCAGCCCAGCGGGTGCCGCCGATGTGAATCGGCCCGGTTGGGTTAGCCGAAACAAACTCGAGGTTCATCTTGACGCCAGCCAGTTGGGTAGATTTGCCGAACTGGTCGCCGGTCTCGACGATGGCTTTGGCCAGCTCGCCGGCGGCCTCGGCACTCACAGTGATGTTGATGAAACCGGGGCCGGCAATGTCGACTTTTGAAACCGCTGCCACCTGAAGCAATTCGGTGGCCAGCAATTCGGCAAATTCGCGCGGTTTTAGGCCAAATCGGGCCGAAAGCTGCATCGCAACGTTGGTTGCCCAGTCGCCGTGGTCACGGTTTTTCGGGCGCTCAATCACCACAGAGTCGGGCAATTCGGCGGCATCGAGTCTCGACTCGGCCACCAATTTGGCCAAGATGCGAACAATCGCATCGCTCAGATCTGCTGGAGTCAAGGGAATTCCTAAAAACGGGCTCGGATGTGCCAATTCTACCGAAAATCGGCCGTTCATCGGCTAGCGATTAAATGAGGCGTCTATCTCTTGCGCGACTTTTGTCCAAACAATCGACTCATCGACCCATTTGGTTGCTGAAATCCAAAACTGATTCGAAACAGCTGTCGGCATCACAGTAGAAGCGTCGAAGCCAAACACCTCGGCGTTCATGAGCGTCGCAGCAGCAACTTGCCTCAAGCGATCCTGGTACTGATCAACAGCGAAAGACTTGTGCGGGGAAAGGAAATTAGTTGACTTAACCATGGTCGTTCCGAATTTGTCGGAAAGTATGAAGTTCAGAACCTTGGAAACGTCACTATCTTGGCTAAATGCTGAGGCTAGATAGCCATCACCCACCACGGCTCTTTTGCCTCCATCTGCAGCCGGAAGAGCAAATGCATTTGCACGAGAGTAATCCCCTAGGGAAATTTCTCCTTTTATGTCCTCTGGAAAAAAGTCTGTGATGAACAGACCCTGGCGAATCAAGAAACATTGACCAGAGTTCTTCCCGCCAGATGTAAACAGCCCGGCGGTGTTTCCAAAGTTTTCGCGGACCATCGCCTTACCGCCGCCGGCAACATTGCCCGGTGATAGAAGCTGTTGGCTGACTTTGTCAGCAGCCATTTCAACCTCGGGTGAATCAAACTTCAAGGCACCTTTGGTCCATTGGTTGTAGCTCTCTGCCCCTTTTTGGCTGAGCAGATAGTTTTCAATCCAGTCCGTGATGACCCAGCCTGTTGCGCCGCCTGATTCGATACCGGCACACCACGGATAACCGCTTCCATCGGACTTAATCTTTTCAATCAAAGAAGTGAGCTCTTGATCTGTAGTCGGAATTTTGTAACCGAGACGATCGAATTCCTGAGGGTTGTAGAAGACAAGAGATTTGACTCCAGTCTTTATGTTGCTTGAAGTTGGAAGCCCGAAGGTTTTGTCGTCAATCTTTGCAACTTGGTCCCAACCGGGTACCAAAGTGTTTCGTATGGCAGCGAGGTCTACTACCTGCTCAAGAGGAATCATTTGTTGCTGGTAGGTGAGAAGAGTTCTGGGGTTATCCCAAATCGCAATGTCAGGCAGAGTCGAATTTGAAATGTCAGTTTGAACCTGACCACCCATATCAGCAATTGGGCTGTAAATTGCGCGAACACCAGAAGAAGCTGAAAAGGCATCGAGCTCTGCCTGGAAGGCCTCCGCTTCTGCTCCGAAGTAAGGGCCGTAGATTGTCACCGTACCATCGCCGGATGGTAGCGCTGGGCCACAGGCGGACAGCGTTGTTGAAGCTGCAATCATTAAGGCAAGACCAGCAATCACTCGCTTGATCTTTATAAATCTGGTTGGTCGCGGCAACAAAATTATTGATGACATTCAAACAGCATATACTTTGAGAGACCCTTGGCCCCCATAGCTCAGGGGATAGAGCGCCGCTCTCCGGAGGCGGAAGCGCAGGTTCGATTCCTGCTGGGGGCACGTGAATTTAACTGAGTTACTAAACGCCCAAGAGTGGATTGCAAAAGTCGTTACCGACGTCGGCCCGCTTTCAGTGCTGATTGTCTGCGGAATTCTCTTCGCAGAGACCGGCTTGCTATTCGGTTTCTTTTTGCCCGGCGACAGCATTTTGTTTCCGATGGGGCTAATGATGGCCACCGGAATTCTCGACTTTCCGCTTTGGCTTGCCTGCCTGATGTTCACCGCTTCTGGCTGGCTGGGCGACCAGACCGGCTATTGGATAGGGCGAAAAGCCGGGCCGGCAATCTTCAGGCGACCAGATTCAAGATTCTTCAACCATCGCAACGTGGAGCGCACCCAAAAATTCTTCGATCGCTTCGGACCCAAGGCAATCATTTTCGCGCACTTCGTTCCAGTCATGAGAACCTTCGTTCCGGTTGCCGCTGGAGTTGGCAAGATGCCATACCGCCGCTACCTGAAGTACAACTTCATCGGAGTTACCTGCTGGGCGACGGGCGTCACCCTGGTTGGTGCGGCCTTGGGTCAGATTCCGTTCGTGCGCGAAAACGCAGTTATCGTGACGGCTGCTTTTCTGATCATCACGACGATTCCGATTATCACCGAGCTAATCAAGGCCCGTCGCGAGCGAAGAAATTAGTTGCTGAAGCGCCATTGCGCGATGGCTCATTGAGTTCTTAATCTCGGGCGGCATTTCTGCGGCGGTGATTTCGAAACCATCTGGTATGAAGACCGGATCGTATCCGTGACCAAAACTCCCCCGCTCCTCGTGAGCAACCCGACCGGGCCAAACTCCCGTGAAACTCTGTTCGCCGTGCTCGCTAACCAGAGCAATAGTGCAAACGAATGCTGCGGCGCGATTTTCATCACGGATGTCTTGAAGTTGCGCGAGCAGCAGCTGTCGGTTGGCTGCGTTGTCTCGCCCGCCAGCCCAGATTGCCGTGAAGATGCCCGGTGAGCCGCCAAGGATTTCAACCGCGATGCCGCTGTCGTCGGCTATCGAAGGCAGACCGGTGTGCGCAAAGGCGGCTCGCGCCTTGATGAGGGCGTTCTCTAAATAACTTGTGCCTTCTTCAACCGGCTCCGGACCGTCGTAGCTCACCAGTTCGAGACCTGGCACCGCCGACTCAAGAATCTGGGCGAACTCTTGTAATTTGCCTTGATTGTGCGATGCGAGAACTAACTTCATGCGACTAGCTAGCCAGCGACTTCTTTTGGATTTCGGTTAGCGATGCGGCACCCTTCAGCGCAAGGTCGAGCAGCTGGTTCAGCTCGTCACGATCAAATGGTGCACCCTCTGCTGTTCCTTGCACCTCGACAAATTTTCCGCTACCGGTAACCACGACGTTCATGTCGGTCTCGGCGCGAACATCTTCTGTGTAGGCCAAATCTAGAAACGCAACCTGGTCGATGATTCCAACCGAAACCGCGGCCACGCTGTCGGTTAGTGGTTTCGACTTGGCGGGAATGTGCTTGTTGACTTTTGCCCACTCAATTGCATCGTGCAGCGCAACGTAGGCACCGGTGATTGCCGCGGTTCGGGTTCCGCCATCGGCCTGCAGAACATCGCAGTCAATCACGATGGTGTTTTCGCCGAGCTCGCGAACGTCGATGATGGCGCGAAGCGAACGACCGATCAGTCTAGAAATCTCGTGCGTTCTGCCGCCGACTTTTCCCTTTACTGCTTCACGATCGTTGCGGTCG
>JBEAWS010000036.1:0-7166 GCA_041160185.1 Actinomycetota bacterium | reverse complement strand
TCGCGGCCGAGTTCGGCACCGTCAGACATGAGCTGCGATTGGTAAAAGAGCGCGGTGGCATTGTTGGCTTCGAGAATGCGGTTCTTCAGCCCGTGGTCGGGTGCCGGCCCGCCGCCCTCCTCGTAAGTCAGGGTGAAGCCGACCCTTGAGGCCATCTTCTCAACGGCCTCGTAAAAACTGATGTGATCGAGATTCTGCAGAAATTTGTAAACGTCGCCGCCCTCGCCGCAACCGAAACACTTGTAAAAGCCGTCATTTGGTTTAACGGTAAATGAGGGCGACTTCTCGTCGTGAAACGGGCACAGGCCCTTGAGCGAACCCACCCCGGCTGGCCTGAGCGCCACATAGTCGCTCACGACGTCGGCGATATTGACTCGAGACTTGACCTCTTCGATGTCTCTAGCGCTTATTCTGCCTGCCATGAATGCAATCCTAAGTACTAGAACGAAGCCGACCGACCGCCGACAAGGCGGTTATGCATGGTCAAAGCGCTCTGGTCGGTGAGGCAGGCAACCTGATCGACGACGACTCTCTTCTTGGCAGAGTCGCCATTTGCCGAATTCCAAGCCTCGCGCGAAGCTTGGTCGAGCTCTGCTCCATTACTGGCAAACAAGACGTCAGAAAGCTCTAGCAAAATCGCACGTTGCCATTCGTAAAACGGTTTGCGCGAATCGTGCGACATTAGAAAGGCCGAAACCAGACCTTTCAAAACGCTGATCTGCGCGCGAACGATGGCCGGCACGAGAAGCTGAGACTGATACCTGGTTGCTTCGCCATTCACTGAAGCCAGAGTGAGTGCGGTAGATGCCTGCACAAACTCGCCGATTAGCGCTGAAGTTAGGTTTTTCAAAGTTGCCTGATGCTGAGGCGTGCCATCGAATGATTTCAACCAGTATTGGTTTCGCTCGAGCGATTCAAATGCCTGAGAAAGCAGCGACCGGTCAAGTTCGCCGCCGTTCCAGAGTGAGATCTTGTCAATCAAAACTTCTCTAACACCTCGATCGGCGAGTTCGCTCGGGTTGATGAAGCCGGCGACCACCGCGTCTTCGAAGTCGTGCACAGAATAGGCGACGTCGTCGGCGAAATCCATGACCTGCGCTTCGATGCACTTTTGTTTGGCCGGCGCTGTGTCACGCAGCCACTCGAAAACTGCAGAGTCATCTTCATAGACACCGAACTTGGCATTCTGTCCGGCACCGAATTCGCGAACAGCGTCGGTCGCGAGCCACGGATACTTGCAGGTGGCGTCGAGACTGGCGCGAGTCAGGTTCAATCCACGTGAGTGACCTTCGGCACTGAAAACCTTGGGCTCAATTCGAGTGAGTAGGCGAAGGGTTTGGGCGTTGCCCTCGAAGCCGCCAATGTCGCTCGCCCACTCGTTTATGGCGGTTTCGCCGTTGTGCCCGAAGGGAGGGTGACCGAGATCGTGCGCCAAACAGGCCATGTCGACCACATCTGGGTTCAGCCCGAGTTCACTCGCCATCTCGCGACCGACCTGGGCAACCTCTAGCGAGTGCGTCAAGCGAGTTCGAGCGAAGTCTCCGTTGCCCGGTGATAGCACCTGGGTCTTGGCGCCAAGCCTGCGAAGCGCGCTCGAGTGCAGCACGCGAGCTCGGTCGCGAGCGAACTCTCCGCGCAGTGCATTCGGCCTTCTAACCTCGGGCTCGAATCTCTCGCGATCAAAGTCGCTGTAGCCATCTTCTAACTTGACCACTTATCCCCCCGAAACATTCAGTTCGGCTTCGAGCAGCATTGCTCGGTCGTTGCCGACCAACTGCTGAGAATCGAGCCAACCCTCTGGAAGCGTTGTGGTCTTTGCGCCACCGGCTCGACCACGCGGCCCCTCGGCCTCTTCACCCGGATACGGCTGATCGCGGTCTAGCTCGCTGAGGATCTCATCCATGTGCTGCAGACTCTGCACTTGGGCGAGACTGGCGCGGAATTCGCCGCCCACCGGATAGCCCTTGAAGTACCAGGCAACGTGCTTGCGAATATCTCGGCACGCGTGCTCTTCGTTTTCAAAATACTCCACCAGCAATTCGGCGTGACGTTTGAAAGCGTCTGCAACTTCGCCGAGGTTTGGTTGAATCAGATCGATGGCGGCATTTGAATTTGGGTCACGACGGTACTCGTCGAACGCTTTTTGCAAGTCGCCAAATAGCCAAGGTCGCCCGAGGCAACCGCGACCAACCACGACTCCGTCGACACCGGTTTCACGCATCATTCGAATAGCGTCGGCAGCAGACCAGATGTCTCCGTTGCCAAGCACCTGCACATCGGGCAGCGACTCTCGCAGGTCAGCAATTGCGTTCCAGTCTGCAACACCCGAATAGTAGTCACTCGCTGTTCTCCCGTGCAGTGCAATCGCTGCGACCCCGGCATCGCGCGCTGTCTTGCCGGCATCAAGAAAAGTCAGGTGCTCGTTGTCGATTCCCTTGCGCATCTTGACGGTCACCGGCAAATCGCCAGCTGCCTTGACGGCCGAGTTAACAATCGCCTCGAAGAGATCGCGCTTCCAAGGGAGCGCAGCTCCGCCGCCCTTGCGAGTGACTTTGGGCACCGGGCACCCAAAATTGAGATCGATGTGGTCGGCTTTGTCTTGGTCTACCAGCAGTTTGATTGCTCTCGAAATGGTTACCGGATCGACACCGTAGAGCTGCACACTTCTGATGTCTTCGCTCTCGTGGTGACCGATGATTCGAAGTGAACCCTCGGTCTGTTCGACCAGAGCCCTAGAGGTAACCATCTCGGATACATAGAGCCCGCCGCCAAATTCTCTGCAAAGTCGGCGAAATGCTGTGTTGGTTATGCCAGCCATCGGCGCTAACACCACAGGGGTGTCGATTTCGATTTTGCCGTACTGCAGAGCAGGTTGGCGGCTGACGGTGTTGCTCATTGAACTAGCCGACAAGTTTCTCTGCGAGATAGCCGGTTAGCTTGGTCAGAGAGACGCGCTCCTGAGACATGGTGTCTCGCTCGCGCACCGTGACTGCCTGGTCTTCGAGCGATTCGAAGTCGACTGTTATGCAGAACGGGGTTCCGATTTCATCCTGTCGGCGATAGCGGCGACCGATAGCTCCCGAGTCATCGAAGTCGATGTTCCAGTTCTTGCGCAGGTCTTGCGCAAGGTTGCGAGCCATCGGCGAGAGATCTTCGTTGCGAGATAGCGGAAGCACAGCGGCCTTTATCGGCGCCAAGCGGTAATCGAGCCTCAGCACGGTTCTTACGTCAACGCCACCCTTGGTGTTGGGAGCCTCGTCTTCGGCGTATGCGTCGACGAGGAAGGCCATTAGCGAACGAGTCAATCCGGCCGCCGGTTCGATTACGTAGGGAGTCCAACGCTCGCCCTTCGCCTGATCGAAGTAACTCAGGTCAACACCAGACTCTTTTGAGTGCACGGTGAGGTCGAAGTCGGTGCGGTTTGCGATTCCCTCAAGCTCGCCGAACTCGCTGCCCTGAAATCCGAACTTGTATTCGATGTCAACGGTTCGCTTCGAGTAGTGCGAAAGCTTTTCCTTCGGGTGTTCAAAGAGACGAAGATTCTCGCGCTTGATTCCTAGATCTAGATACCAGTTGAGTCGCTGCTCAATCCAGTAGTCGTGCCACTCTTCATCTGTGCCAGGCTCAACAAAGAATTCCATTTCCATCTGCTCAAATTCGCGTGTTCTGAAGATGAAATTTCCCGGAGTGATTTCGTTGCGAAATGACTTTCCGATCTGGCCGATGCCGAATGGTGGCTTCATGCGAGCAGCGCCGAGAACGTTAGCAAAGTTCACGAAGATTCCCTGGGCGGTTTCTGGTCGCAGGTAGTGCAATCCAGATTCGTCTTCGATTGGGCCTAGGTAAGTCTTGAGGAGTCCGTTGAACAGCTTTGGCTCGGTCCAGACATCCTTGGTTCCACAGGCAGGGCAAGCGATCTCGCTCATCGACTGGGGTGGACGACCCTTCTTCTCTTCGAAGGCTTCTTCGAGGTGGTCTGCGCGGTAGCGCTTGTGGCACGAGGTGCACTCGATAAGGGGGTCAACGAATTCCTTGACGTGCCCACTGGTTTCCCAAACCTTGCGAGGCAAAATCACGGATGAATCTAGCCCGACGACGTCTTCGCGGCTGTTGACCACGGTTCGCCACCACTGGCGCTTGATGTTTTCTTTGAGCTCGACGCCCAATGGTCCGTAATCCCAGGCGGAGCGGGTTCCTCCGTAGATTTCGCCGGCCGGAAATACGAATCCGCGGCGTTTTGCGAGGGAGATTACTGAGTCGAGTCGGTTCGGGTTAGCCACTGGCTTGCCTTTCTGGCGTTCAATCTCGAGGCGCTGCTGGATGCAGTGCTGGTTGCACGCGAGAGTGCCAGTCTACTTTGTCGCCCTGCTTTTGCCACGTGGTTTATCAACCGCTGCGCCGAATCGCCTTGCTCGGCCCCCGAAGTGCGAAATCGCTTGCCAGAGATCGGTGCGATTGAAGTCTGGCCAGAGGGTGTCGAGAAAGACAAACTCTGCGTAAGCCGACTGCCAAAGCAAGAAGTTTGAAGTGCGTTGCTCGCCCGATGACCGAACAAAGAGATCGACGTCTGGCAGCCAGCTGCTCTGCAGGTGTTTGGCGATGGTTTTCTCGGTGATTGCTCCGGGCTTGAGTTTGTTGTCGGCAACCTGCTGGGCAATCTCATTCACGGCATCGGCAATCTCGATGCGAGAACCGTAGTTCACGCACATGGTTAGAGTGAGCACCGAGTTCTTGGCGGTGAGCTTTTCGGCGGCTTCAAGATCTTCAATAACCGAAGCCCAGAGCTTTGGTCTTCGACCAGCCCAGCGAATTCGCACACCCCACTGATTCAACTGATCTCTTCTGCGCCTCAGCACCTCGCGATTGAAGCCCATGAGAAAGCGCACCTCATCTGGTGAACGCTTCCAGTTTTCGGTTGAGAACGCGTAGACGGTGAGGTTCTTCACACCTGCCTCAATCGCGCCGGCAACCACATCGAGCAGCGCAGCTTCGCCGGCTTTGTGGCCTTCGATTCGCGAGAGTCCGCGTTGATTCGCCCAGCGACCGTTTCCATCCATGACTATTGCAATGTGCGCAGGCACAGTTTTGAATTTGGGAACACGCAGCCCCTTTTTCTTTACGTCTTCAAAGTCGAGCTGATTCACTAGTTGCGCTCCACGTGTTGAAGTGATTTGAGACCTCGCTCAATGTGCCACTGGCAGTAGGCCGAAACAATTCCGCTTGCGGCTTGGGTGCTCTTTTCAGTTGCGTCGCCAACCACTTCCCAATCTCCGGTAAGCAAAGCGGCAAGCAGCAGTGAAGTTTGCTCGTCAATGAGAGCCGCGCCGGGTGGTCGACAATCATCACAGACAACGCCGCCAACCTGAAGCACAAATGCGCGATGCGGCCCTGGCAGATCGCAGCGCACGCAGCTGTCGAAATTCGGAGCCCAACCGGCAACCGACAGAGCCCTGAGCAGGTAGCTGTCGAGCACGTGAGCAGGTTGATGCTCTTTGTTAGCGAGCGATCTGAGCGCACCAACTAACAAAAGGTATTGCTGAGGAGTTGCCATCTCGCCGGTTAGCCGCTCTGCGGTTTCGACCATTGCCGTGGCAGCCGTGTATGCCGCATAGTCTTCGATAATTGCCTTGCCGTAAGCCCCGATTGATTCGGCCTGGGTTACGGTGTCGAGGTTACGGCCCTCGTAGAACTGAATGTCTGCCACCATGAACGGTTCGAGTCTTGAGCCGAATTTCGAGGCGGTGCGCCGAACACCCTTCGCAACGGCCCTCACCTGACCGTGATATCGGGTCAGCACGGTGATGATTCGATCGGCCTCGCCCAGCTTGTGGGTTCGCAGAATCACCGCTTCGTCTCGATAGGTAGGCACCTAACCATTCTCGCCGACCAATTGGCAAAGTCGGGCCAGGTGCGCGGTTAGCATTGTTGGCGTGAGCAAGCTCTATTTCAGACACGGCGCCATGAACAGCGGCAAGTCGACCGCCCTGCTTCAGGCAGCGCACAACTACGAAGAACGCGACCAGGCCGTTTTGCTCGCCAAGCCCGCTGTCGACACCAAGGGAAACAGCACTATCGTTTCGCGGCTCGGGGTCTCGCGCGAAATCGACTTTTTGGTCACCCCAAAGCAAAATCTTCGAACCCTATTTGCCGAACGCCGTGCCCTTTCAATCGCAGCCGGGCGCGACATAGCCTGCCTGCTCATCGACGAGTCGCAGTTTCTAACCGCAGAACAGGTAGATCAGGCTTTGCAGATTGCCGTGCTAGACGGTGTGCCCGTTTTGGCATACGGCATTCGCACAGACTTTCTTACCCACGGATTTCCCGGCAGCATTCGACTGCTCGAAATTGCTCACAGTCTCGAAGAACTAAAGACAATTTGCCGCTGCGGTCGCAAGGCCATGTTCAACGGCCGAAAAGTTGATGGCAAGTTTATTTTTGATGGCGAACAGGTTGCGATTGACGGTGTCGATGTAACCTACGAGTCGCTATGCCCGGTTTGCTACTTCGACGAACTTGGCATCAAGTAGTTTTAGCGAAGCGCTCGGTTTACTCCAGAGATAATCGCCTTTAGCGATGCGGTAGCGATGTCGCCGTCGATGCCAACACCCCAAAGAGTTTTCGAGGCAATGGTCAGTTCGACATAGGCTGCAGCCTGAGCATCAGAACTTGCGCTCATGGTGTGCTCTACGTAGTCGAGCAGCCCGGCCTCAACGCCCTGCTTCTCGAGAACATTCAGGAATGCAGAAACCGGACCGTTGCCCGTACCACTAACCGAAACCTCGCCGCTTCCATCGCGCAGAACAACGTCGATGTTCACGACTCCATCCATGTCGCTCTGGGTTCTTAGCTTCTTCAACTCGAAGCGACCCCACTTGAGCTGCTCATCGACTGCCGGCAGATACTCGTCGTTGAAGATGTCCCAGAGCTTTTCGCTCGAGACTTCGCCACCGCTAGCATCGGTTTCGTTCTGAACGACGCGCGAGAACTCGATCTGAAGTTTTCTCGGAAGATCGAGGCTGTGGTCTGACTTGAGCAGGTAAGCCACGCCGCCCTTGCCCGACTGAGAGTTCACACGAATAACGGCCTCGTACGAACGGCCGACATCCTTGGGGTCAATTGGCAGGTAAGGCACGGCCCAGACCAGGTCGTCAACGCCAACGCCCTTA
>JBEAWS010000004.1:0-5605 GCA_041160185.1 Actinomycetota bacterium | reverse complement strand
TGAACCGCATACCCCCGGCAATCAACTGCTTCGTGAGGTTGTCGAAGATATCTGGGATGACTCGGTCAAACTCATGAAAGTGGGCGTAAAAACTTCTTACATGATCACTCGAGACGATTTGTTCACCAAACGACCGTCAAAAGCCGAGCGAAACTGGGTTTACAAGCGAGAGGGCGAGCCCTGCCGAGTCTGTGGCACAAACATCAGCATCGAGTTGATGGCTGCGCGCAAGCTCTACTGGTGTTCTGGTTGTCAGAGTTAAACGAAAAAGCGGCCCAAAAGGCCGCTTTTTTCATGGAGCGGATGACGGGAATCGAACCCGCGTCATTAGTTTGGAAGACTAAGGCTTTACCATTAAGCTACATCCGCGAAGTCAGCCGAGAAAAATCGGCAACCTGACCATTGTATGGGATAAGATAACAAAGTTGTCTGCTCGAAGTCGAGCGAACCTCCGGGATGTGGCTCAACTTGGTAGAGCACCTGTTTTGGGTACAGGGGGTTGCAGGTTCAAATCCTGTCATCCCGACCACTGTTTTATAAGTGATCAGTAAAAACCCCAGCTTGCGATGCGTCGCGGGCCTTTTTCAGGAGAAGGTTCATGAAAACCACCGTTGAACGCATCAAGCCGACCCGCGTCAAGCTCGTCATCGAGGCCAACCCAGCCGATTTGAAGCCGAGCATCGATCACGCCTACGAGCACATCGCCGAAGAAGTGACCATCCCTGGTTTCCGCAAGGGCAAGGTGCCGCCAGCCATCCTTGAAAAGCGCGTTGGCAAGCCTGCAATCATGGCGCACGCAATCAACGACGGACTCGACCGCATCTACCGCGAGGCAGTCGAGCAAAACAATCTTCGCGTTCTTGGTCAGCCAAAGGCAGACATCAAGAAGACTCCAGATGAGAACACCTGGGATGGCGACCTCGTGGTTGAGATCGAGGTAGAGGTTCGTCCAGAGATCAAGCTCATCGACTACAAGAACCTCAAGGTAAAAGTTGCCGACATCAAGGTCGACGCCAAAGAGGTAGACGCAGAACTCGAGAAGTTGCGCAGCCGCTTCGGCACGCTAAAGACCGTCGACCGTCCCGCTAAGAAGGGCGACTTCACGACCATTGACCTATCGGCGTCAATCGGCGGCAAGGTTATCGACGAAGCTCAGGGCATTTCGTATGAGATCGGTTCTGGAAACCTGCTCGACGGAATCGATGAGGCGCTTGACACTTTGACCGCTGGCGAGAGCACGACATTTAAGTCGCAGCTTGTCGGCGGCGAGAAGGCCGGCGAGGAGTCTGAAATTTCAGTAACTCTGACCGCGGTCAAAGAGCGCGAGTTGCCAAAGGCCGACGACGCGTTTGCGCAGATGGCCTCGGAGTTCGACACAATCGCCGAGCTAAAGAGCGGTATCGAGCAGCAGCTCAAGGATTCAAAGGTTTACGGCCAAGGTCTCGAGGCTCGCGACAAGTTGACCGACCTGTTGGTCGAGAAGATCGCAGTTGCTGTTTCAGACGAACTCGTCGAGGCTGACGTCAATCGTCACCTCGAGGGCGAGGGTCGCCTCGAAGACAAAGAGCACCGCGCCGAAGTTACCGGCCAGAGCGAGAAGTCATTCAAGGTTCAGATGATTCTCGATGAAATCGCACTTGCCGAAAACGTGAAGGTCAACGAGCAGGAACTCACCCAGTACCTAATCCAGGCGTCTCAGTCTTACGGAATGAACCCGAACGAGTTCATCAAGATCATCGACCAGAACGGCCAGATTCCTTCGTTTGTGGCCGAAGTTGCCCGCCGCAAAGCACTGGCAATCGTCTTGGAGACCACAGAGGTAAGCGACAGCAAGGGCAAGGTTGACATCTCTACCTTCACCAACTCTGACGCTCCGATGGCAGACGACCACGCCGGTCACGACCACAACTAGTAGCTTTTTCGGCGGATAAGCCGATGGCGAACACTGCCAAGCATTTCGATGCTTGGCAGTTAGCCTTAGTGGGCACCTCGGTGAACACCTGCCGAGCCGCATTGAAATGAGGAAAAATGGCTGACCACCTAACCCCGGGAATGTTTGAACGTCACAGCACGTTCGAACGACTTCAGCGCGAGCGCATCATTTGGCTCGGCAGTGAAGTTCGCGACGACATGGCCAACGAGATTTGCGCGAAGATTCTGTTGCTCGCAGCCGAAGACTCGACCAAAGACATCTTCTTGTACATCAACTCGCCAGGTGGATCAATCACCGCGGGCATGGCAATCTACGACACCATGCAATACGTGCCGAACGACATCGTCACAGTTGGCATCGGTATGTGCGCCTCGATGGGTCAGTTCTTGCTCTCATCTGGAACCAAGGGCAAGCGTTACGCAACGCCAAACACTCGCGTGCTTCTTCACCAGCCACACGGAGGCTTCGGCGGAACCACTTCAGACGTTCAGACTCAGGCCGAACTAATCATGTCAATGAAGCGTCAGCTAGCTTCGCTAACCGCCGCTCAGACCGGCAAGACCGTTGAGCAGATTGAGCGCGATGGCGACCGTGACCGCTGGTTCACTGCAGCAGAAGCCCTCGAGTATGGCTTCATTGATCACATCCGTGAGTTTGCTGGTTCGGCAACCGGCATCGGAACCAACTAGGAGAGACCATGGAAAACAAATTCATCTCACCAGAGTCTCGCTACATTCTTCCGAGCTTTACCGAGCGAACCTCTTACGGCTACCGCGAGCAGAACCCTTACAACAAGCTTTTCGAAGACCGCATCATTTTCTTGGGTGTTCAGGTTGACGACGCTTCGGCAGATGACATCATGGCACAGTTGTTGGTTCTCGAATCACAAGACCCAGATCGCGACATCACCATGTACATCAACTCACCTGGTGGTTCGTTCTCGGCAATGACTGCTATCTACGACACCATGCAGTACATTCGCCCGCAGGTTCAGACCGTTTGCTTGGGTCAGGCCGCATCGGCCGCCGCTGTCTTGTTAGCCGCCGGAGCACCGGGCAAGCGCTTGGCTCTGCCAAATGCGAGCATCATGATTCACCAGCCGTCATCTGGCGGTGGCCCAGGACAGGCTTCTGACATCGAGATCATGGCGAAAGAGATGCTTCGCCTTCGCACCTGGCTCGAAGAGACCCTTTCAAAGCACTCCAAAAAGAGTGTTTCCGAGGTGAATCGAGACATCGATCGCGACAAGATTCTTACCGCACCCGAGGCACTGGAATACGGTCTCATCGACCAGGTTCTAGGCTCTCGTAAGAACGCGTAACTAGAGGCAATCAAGCAGAAAGCGGGGTCTAGTTGCCCCGCTTTTTTGCTGCGCGCGGATAGAGTTTCTTCATGACCAAATTGGGCGAATCGAGCGACCTGCTCAAGTGTTCTTTCTGCGGAAAGAGCCAGAAGCAGGTGCGCAAGCTAATTGCCGGCCCAGGCGTGTTTATCTGCGATGAGTGCATCGCGCTTTGCAACGAAATCGTTGAAGAAGAACTGGGTCAAGCACCCAAGCAGATTGAAGAGATTGATCTTCCAAAGCCTCGCGAAATCAAGGGTTACCTAGACGAATACGTGATCGGTCAAGACCAGGCCAAGAAGGCCCTTTCGGTTGCCGTTTACAACCACTACAAGCGAATCAGGTCTCGCGGAACCCTGACCAGCGCGGGCAAAGAGCACGACCAGATCGAGATTGCCAAGTCAAACATCTTGATGATTGGCCCGACCGGATGCGGAAAGACATACTTGGCGCAGAGCTTGGCCAAGCGCCTTAACGTGCCTTTCGCGGTGGCCGATGCCACGGCGCTTACCGAGGCCGGTTATGTCGGTGAAGACGTCGAAAACATTTTGCTTAAGCTTCTTCAAGCAGCCGACGGAGATGTGAAGCGCGCCGAGAACGGCATCATCTACATCGACGAAATTGACAAGATTTCACGCAAGGCAGAAAACCCGTCAATCACCAGAGACGTATCTGGCGAAGGCGTGCAGCAGGCGCTGCTCAAGATTCTCGAGGGAACCGTCGCGTCGATTCCTCCGCAGGGTGGTCGCAAGCACCCTCAGCAAGAGTTCATCCAGCTCGACACCACCAACGTGCTCTTCATTGTCGCCGGTGCGTTTGCCGGCCTAGAAGAAATCATTTCGTCTCGCGCCGGAAAGAAGGGCATCGGTTTCGGTTCGCCAATCTTTGCCAAGGGCGATGTCGCAGAGATTTTCTCAGAGGTGCAGCCAGAAGATCTTCGCAAGTTCGGTTTGATTCCAGAGTTCATCGGCCGTCTTCCGGTAATCGCAACCGTTACCCAGTTAGACCGAACCGCACTGATTGACATTCTCACCGTTCCAAAGAACGCGCTGACTAAGCAGTATCAGCGCATGTTCGAACTAGACGGCTTTGAACTTGAGTTTGATAAAGATGCGCTAGAAGCCATCGCCGACATGGCTGTTCTTCGTGAGACCGGCGCTCGAGGTCTTCGCGCAATCATGGAAGAGATTCTCGGCCCAATCATGTACGAGATTCCGGGTAGCCCGGTTCAAGGCATCGTTCGCATAACTCGCGAAGTTGTCGAGACTAAGTCGGCACCAGCGATTCTTCCGTTCAAGAGCAGCCGCCAAGAAAAATCTGCCTAGGCTCTCTAGATGCCATCCAGCGGGCTTCGACTCAGAGCACCGATTCTTGCCGGAACCGTTGCCTCAATAACCGGACAAGCAGCCAGCACGGGCGTTGTTTTAGCCGCACTCAGCGCTCTCGGCGCCACCCAGGCGCAAATCGTCTCGGTAGTTTTCGTGATGCTCTTGCTTTACGGAACTCTCTCAATAGTTCTCAGCTGGCGCTACAAGATGCCGATCAGCATCGTTTGGAGCACACCCGGCGCGGCCCTGTTGGTTTCGGCAGGCGGCTTAGGGTTCGGTTTTGAGACGGCGGTCGGCTCATTTATCGTGGCCTCTCTGCTTATTGCCTTGACGGGTCTCTGGCCGTCTCTCGGAAAGCTAGTGACCTCGATTCCAAAACCGATTGCGGGCGCGATGCTGGCCGGCGTGATCTTCAGCTTCTGCATTGCGCCATTCAGCGCTGCTGGCAAATACCCGCTAATTGTCATTCCCGCAATTCTGGTTTGGCTATTGCTCTACAAGTTGGCTCAGGTTTGGGCTACACCGATTGCCATGGTGGTCTTGTTCGCGCTCACCGCGATCGAGCTTCAAATCTCGATTCCGGTCGAAGACATTCTGCCCGCAGCGCAATTGATTGCGCCTCAGTTTTCTGTTGTCGCGATTATTTCAGTCGGAATTCCGCTTTACCTTGTGACCATGGCGAGCCAGAACATTCCAGGCATTGCAATCATGAAGAGTTACGGCTACGAAGTGCCGTTTCGTCCGGCAATGTTAGCTACCGGTCTCGGCTCACTCGTCGCTAACTTCTTTGGTGGTTTTGTGACTAATCTTGCGGCAATCACCGCTGCGCTAAATGCAAACGAGCAGGCGCACAGAAATCCTGAGAAACGTTGGATCGCTTCGGTTAGCGGCGGAGTCGTTTACCAGCTACTCGCATTAAAGGCCGGGGCATCGATCTCGTTTGTGATTAAAGCTCCGAGAGAAATCATTTTGGCCGGTGCCGGTCTGGCTTTGTTTGCAACC
>JBEAWS010000001.1:0-6030 GCA_041160185.1 Actinomycetota bacterium | reverse complement strand
AGAAGTAATAGGTGTTCCACAGCGGCAAAACAAACTGGCGCATTCCCTCGCGAATGCCCTGCTCGGTCACGCTGAGGTTTCCGCCGCGAAGAATTGGCGACGAAAGCAAGAACCAGCGCATTGCGTCTGCGCCGTCGCGATTAAAAACTTCGTTGACGTCTGGATAGTTGCGCAATGACTTCGACATCTTCTGACCGTCGTCGCCCAGAATGATTCCGTGCGAGACCACCGACTTGAAAGCCGGGCGATCGAATAGTGCGGTCGAGAGAACGTGCAGCGTGTAGAACCAGCCTCGGGTCTGGCCGATGTATTCGACGATGAAGTCACCTGGGCTGTGGCTGTCGAACCACTCCTGGTTTTCAAACGGATAGTGCGCCTGCGCGAACGGCATCGAACCTGATTCGAACCAGCAGTCGAGAACCTCTGGCACGCGACGCATTGTCGACTTGCCGGTTGGGTCGTCTGGGTTTGGTCGAGTTAGTTCGTCGATAACCGGGCGGTGAAAGTCACTCGGCTCAACACCGAAGTCGCGCTCGAGTTCTTCGAGCGAACCGTAAACGTCTATGCGCGGGTAGTTCGGGTCATCAGACTTCCACACCGGAATCGGTGCGCCCCAGAAACGGTTTCGAGAGATTGCCCAGTCGCGCACGTTCTCGAGCCACTTGCCGAAGGAGCCATCCTTGGTGTGTTCGGGAGTCCAGTCGATCTGCTGGTTTAGCTCGAGCATGCGGTCGCGCAACTTGGTGGTCTCGACGAACCACGACGACACTGCCTTGTAGATCAGAGGGTTCTTGCAGCGGTAGCAGTGCGGGTATGGGTGGTCGTAAGACGCCTGGCGAAGCAAGCGCCCGTCTGCCTTGAGTCGCTGGGTTATCGGCTTGTTCGCATCGAAAACGTGCTGACCCTCGAAGTCGGTGATCAGCGAATTAAACTGACCGCGCTCGTTAACCGAAACATAGGTTGGAATGTTCGCGGCGTTGCAGAGATTCTGGTCGTCTTCACCGTAAGCGGGTGCCTGGTGAACTATGCCGGTGCCCTCGTTGTCGGCAACGTACTCGCCAACCAAAACCTGCCAAGCGTTTGCCACTTCAAATTTTTCGGTGTCGGCGTAGTAGTCAAATAGTCGCTCGTAGCGAATGCCGGCGAGAGTCTTGCCGAGCTGGGTGCTCTCGATGACAACATCTTCGGCACTGTCGTAGCCGAGGTCTTTCGCGTATGCGCCAACCTGCGACTTGGCCAACATGAACTTCGCGCCGGCTGGCGAACCATCGCCCGCGCCGTTTGGCCCCGCGACCACAACCGCATACTCAATCTCTGGGCCTACCGCGAGCGCGAAGTTTGTCGGCAGGGTCCACGGGGTAGTCGTCCAGGCAAGCAGCTTGACTCCCGCGAGCGCGCCATCCGTGATTTTGAAAGTTACTGTGACGGTTTGGTCTTGGCGGGTCTTGTAGACCTCGTCATCCATGCGCAGTTCGTGGTTCGACAGCGGGGTCTCGCAGCGCCAGCAGTATGCGAGCACCTTGAAGCCTTCGTAGATCAGGCCCTTGTTGTGCAACTGCTTGAAGGCCCAGAGCACGCTCTCGGTATAGGTCTTATCGAGAGTCTTGTAGTCGTTGTCGAAGTCGACCCAGCGAGCCTGGCGGGTCACATAGGTGCGCCAGTCTTCTGTGTACTTCAACACGGATGTGCGACAGTACTCGTTGAACTTGTCGATGCCGAACTTCTCGATTTCGGGGCGGCCCGAGATCTTCAGCTGGCGCTCTGCCTCTACCTCGGCGGGTAGACCGTGGGTGTCCCAGCCGAAACGACGTTCGACGCGGTAGCCCTGCATGGTCTTGAAGCGGGGAACCATGTCTTTGGTGTAACCGGTAAGTAGGTGTCCGTAGTGCGGAAGCCCGTTGGCGAAGGGTGGGCCGTCGTAAAAGACGAATTCTTCGGCGTTTTCGGCCTTGCGCTGGTCAATGCTGGCCTGAAAAGTGCCGTCTTTCTGCCAGTAGGCAAGCACCTGCTCTTCAAGCTTTGGAAAGCTCGGGCTTGGGTTTACGCCCTCACCGGCAGAATCGGCATTCACCTTTGGGTACATACATAGCTTTCTGGCTCAGCACGGGAAGTCTGCATCAATGTTAACCTGTTACAAACCCGTTTTATGGAGACTTTCGCGTGAACCTGCCTGCCAAGACCGATCTGCTAGCCGCTGCCACTACCCCCGAGAAGGTGGGAGTCGAAGGGCTTGAGCAGAAATGGGGTCTGGTTTGGGAGAACGACGGGGTTTACCGCTTTCGCAGCGACGTTGAGCGCAGCCAGGTTTATTCAATTGACACTCCGCCGCCGACGGCTTCGGGTTCGCTGCACGTAGGCCACGTCTTCAGCTACACGCACACCGATGTGGTCGCTCGTTTCAAGCGCATGAGTGGCTTCGAGGTTTTCTACCCAATGGGCTGGGATGACAACGGGCTGCCGACCGAGCGCCGCGTTCAGAACTACTACGGGGTTCGCTGTGATCCGAACCTTCCTTATGTGGCCGGTTTCACCCCGCCGTTCGAGGGTGGCGACAACAAGAGCAGCAAGGCCGCCGATCAGATTGCTATTTCGCGCCGAAACTTCATTGAGCTTTGCGAGAAGTTGACGGTAGAAGACGAGAAGGTTTTCGAAGCGCTGTGGCGTCAACTCGGGCTCTCGGTTGATTGGACCCAGACCTACCAGACCATCGCTCCTTCGGCTCAGGCCGTTTCGCAGAAGGCTTTCTTGAACAACCTCGCCCGCGGTGAGGCTTACCAGTCGATGGCACCTACCCTCTGGGACATAACTTTCAGAACGGCAGTCGCCCAGGCAGAGCTTGAAGATCGCGACCAGCCCGCCGCCTATCACCGGGTTGGCTTCGACGTCGATACCGCTATCTGGCCAGAGGGCAAGATTTTCATCGAGACCACTCGCCCAGAGCTTCTGCCGGCCTGTGTCGCGCTCGTCGCACACCCAGAAGACGACCGCTACAAGCACATGTTTGGCAAGATTGTGAAGACTCCTCTGTTCGGTGTTGAGGTTCCGGTTGTCGCGCACCGCTTGGCGCAGATCGACAAGGGTTCGGGTATCGCCATGATCTGCACATTCGGCGATGTCACCGACGTCATCTGGTGGCGCGAGCTCGACCTGCCTAACCGCGCAATCATTGGCTGGGATGGCCGCATAATCGACGAAGCGCCCGAGGTGATTACCAGCGCTCGCGGCAAAGAGGTCTTCGCAGAGCTAGCCGGCAAGACCGTGTTCTCGGCCAAGCAGCGCATCGTTGAGCTCTTGCAGGAGTCGGGCGACATGGTCGGTGAGCCAAAGCCAATCACTCACCCGGTGAAGTTCTTCGAGAAGGGCGACAAGCCACTCGAGATCGTCTCTACCCGCCAGTGGTATGTGCGCAACGGTGGTCGCGACGCCGATCTTCGCGAGCGTTTGATTGCTCTCGGCAAAGAACTCAACTTTCACCCCGACTTCATGCGCGTGCGCTACGAGAACTGGGTCAACGGTCTAACCGGTGACTGGCTGATTTCGCGCCAGCGATTCTTCGGTGTTCCGATTCCGGTTTGGTATGCGATTGACGCAAACGGTGAAACGCTTTTTGATTCACCACTGGTTCCTGACCACGCGATCTTGCCGGTTGACCCTTCGACCGATGTGCCGGCCGGATACACCGAGTCACAGCGCAATCAGCCGAACGGCTTCGTCGGCGAACTAGACATCATGGATACCTGGGCGACTTCGTCTCTCACACCACAGCTGGCCGGCGGTTGGATTGCCAACCCAGAGCTGTTCGCAAAAGTTTTTCCCTACGATCTTCGCCCGCAGGGCCAAGACATCATTCGCACCTGGTTGTTCTCGAGTGTCTTGCGCAGCGAACAGGAGCACGGAAAGTTGCCGTGGAGCAACGCGGCAATTTCGGGCTGGATTCTCGACCCGGATCGCAAAAAGATGTCGAAGTCGAAGGGCAACGTGGTAACTCCGAGCGACATGCTCGAAGAGCACGGCAGCGACGCAGTTCGCTACTGGGCGGCGTCTGCTCGTCTGGGCACCGACGCGGCGTTCGACACCGGTCAGATGAAAATCGGTCGACGACTTGCCATCAAGCTTTTGAACGCAGCAAAGTTTGCTCTCTCGTTTGAAGTTCCGGCTGGGCACACCAAAGTTACCGAAGCAATTGATCAGGCCATGTTGCTATCGCTAGCCGAAGTGGTTCGCGATGCCACTCGCGCATTCGAAAACTACGACCACACCAAGTCGCTCGAGCTAGCCGAGAAGTTCTTCTGGAACTTCACCGACGACTACCTCGAGCTCGTCAAGGAGCGTGCATACGGTCAAGCCGACGCAAGCCCGGCCGCTCAGGCCTCGGCAGCAATCGCGCTGCGACAGGCGCTGCACACGATGCTTCGCTTGTTCGCACCGTTCTTGCCATTCGCAACCGAAGAAATCTGGGGCTGGTGGCAGAACAAGGCAGGCTCGATTCACCGCGCAACCTGGCCAACCGTCGAAGAACTAACCGATGGCCTAGACGCGAGCAACCACGGGCTGCTCGAGCTGGCCGCTACCGCACTGGTTGGCATTCGCAAGGCCAAGTCAGACGCCAAGGCTTCGATGAAGGCTGATGTGCTGACCGCCACGCTGCAGGCACCGGCGGCAGTGTTGACCAGCATCCGTGTGTTCGAAAGAGACCTCAAGGGCGTTGGGCGAATCGAAGATCTCGCCTATGCCGAGGCCGAAGACGTAGCCGTTGTCGACGTGGTGTTGATGCCGGTCGAAGAGGCTTAAGTCGGTCGTAGGCTATTGCCTATGACTTTTAACGACGAAAACCCATTTGCCCACCGCTCAACTCTCGAGTACGAGCTTCCTGATTTCACGAGGATTCGCACCGAGCACTACCTGCCAGCCTTCTATGCCGGCTGCGAGCAGCACCTAGCCGAAGTTGCAGCGATTCTCGAATCGGGTGAGCCAACATTCGAGAACACTCTTGTTGAGCTTGAGCGCTCTGGAAAACTTCTCGAGCGCATGCTTGTGGTCTTCTATACCAAGTCATCGAGCGACACCAACGACGAAATCGACAAAATCGAAGAAGAGATCGCACCAAAGCTTGCTGCACACCAGGATGCGATTCAGCTCAACCCTGCGCTCTACGCGCGAGTCGAAGAGCTCTACAACAAGCGTGAATCGCTTGGTCTCGATGTCGAGAGCGACTGGTTGCTCGTGCGCTATTACGAAGACTTTAGAAAAGCCGGCGCGCACCTGAGCGAAGCCGAACGCAGCAAGGCAATGGAAATCAACCAGCGTCTCGCCGAACTCGACACCAAATTCAGCCAGCAGCTACTTGCCGACACCAACGATCTCGGCGTCTTCGTTGACACAGCCGCAGAGCTTGATGGCCTGAGCGAAAACGAAATCGCCGCCGCCGCAGCCCTTGCCAAAGACAAAGGTCAAGATGGCAAGTATTTCTTAGCGATGGTGAACTTCACCGGCAACCCGATGTTGGCTTCGCTAACCAATCGTTCGCTGCGCGAGAAGATTATGAAGAACTCGATGCTCAAGGGTGGGCGCGACGGCGCAAACGATAACCGACCGATTCTGCTCGAGATGGCGAAACTTCGCGCAGAAAAGGCAAAGCTATTCGGCTTCGATTCGCACGCGCACTACGAGCTCACCGACCGCACCGCAAAGAACCCGGCAAACGTGCACGAGATGCTGCGCAAGATTGCCCCCGCGGCAAGACGCAATGCCGAGCTCGAAGCCGCAGACATTCAGGCGGCAATAAAGGCGTCGGGAGCCGACTTTGAGATGAAGTCGTGGGACTGGGACCTTTACACCGAGCAGGTTCGCGCCGAGAAGTACAACATCGACACCGAACTGTTCAAGCCATACTTCGAGCTAGAGCGCGTTTTGTTTGACGGAATTTTCTTCGCCGCAACCAAGCTCTTTGGCATCACTTTCAAAGAACGCAAAGATCTGGTCACCTATCACCCAGAGGCTCGCGCGTTCGAAGTCTTCGACGCCGACGGC
>JBEAWS010000123.1:0-5329 GCA_041160185.1 Actinomycetota bacterium | reverse complement strand
TTGCAATTGTCGCCATGGGTCGTTTTGGCGGTGAAGAACTTGGTTTCGGCAGCGATGCCGACATCATGTATGTCTACGAGAGCATGCATGACAGCGACGAGGCTCAGAGAGCAGCCGAGCTTGTGGTCTCGCTGATCAAGAAACTGTCTGCCGATAACCTGCTCGAGTTTGACATTGACATTGATCTTCGCCCAGAGGGCAAAAATGGTGCAATCGTGCGCTCGCTCGCTTCATACGAAAGCTACTACCAGCGGTGGGCCGACACCTGGGAGTCACAGGCGCTACTGCGCGCGAGAACAATTGCGGGGTCTGAGCAGTTGCAACAGAAGTTCACCGAATTGATTGATCGCTACAGATATCCGGTGAACCTGAGCCTTAGTGCCATCACCGAGATTCGCAGAATCAAGGCGCGCATGGAGAGCGAACGCTTGCCACAGGGTGCCGATGCAAAGCGCCACCTCAAGCTGGGTCGCGGCTCGCTCAGCGATGTCGAATGGCTTGTGCAGTTGTATCAACTTCGCTTCGGCAGCGAGCAGCCTCAGATTCAAACTCCTCGAACGCTTTACGCTCTAGATGCCATGGTTAAGGGCTCGCTAATCGATCAGAGAGACGCACAGGTGTTGTCCGCTGCATGGATACTCGCCTCGCGTGTGCGCTCGGCAACGGTTTTGTGGGGAAACAAGAAGTCAGATGTACTGCCAACCGATCGAAAGCACCTTGAGGGGATTGCCAGAATTTTGGAGTATCCAGCGGGAAGCGCCGCCCAACTCGAAACCGACTATTTGGCAAGCACCAGAAGAGCTCGAGCGGTCTTCGAGAGACTGTTCTTCAGTTAAAAGAGTTGGGCCCGGCTTTCGCCGAGCCCAACAATCTGGTTCAGAAAACGGTTAGACGCCGAAGTACAGCTCGAACTCGTATGGGTGCGGACGAAGCGCAATCGGCTGGATTTCCTTCTCGCGCTTGTAGTCGATCCATGTTTCGATTAGGTCTTTGGTGAACACGTCGCCAGCTAGCAGGTAATCGTGGTCTGCCTCAAGAGCCTTGAGCACATCCTCTAGATTTCCTGGAACCTGAGGGATGTTCTTCGCTTCCTCGGGAGGTAGTTCGTAGAGGTCCTTGTCTACCGGAGCGTGTGGCTCGATTCGGTTCTTGATTCCGTCGAGGCCGGCCATCAACATCGCCGCAAATGCTAGGTAAGGGTTGCTAGATGCGTCTGGAGCCCTGAACTCAATTCGCTTTGCCTTTGGGTTGGTGCCGGTCATTGGAATTCGAATCGCTGCCGAGCGGTTTCCAGCAGAGTAAACGAGGTTTACCGGAGCTTCGAAGCCAGGCACTAGTCGGTGGTAGCTGTTCACGCTCGGGTTGGTGAATGCGAGCAACGAAGGTGCGTGCTTCAGAATTCCACCGATGTACCAGCGGGCAAGGTCAGACAGACCGCCGTAGCCAGACTCGTCGTAGAACAGTGGCTTGCCATCTTTCCAGAGCGACTGGTGAACGTGCATTCCAGAGCCGTTATCGCCGAACAGAGGTTTTGGCATGAAAGTTGCGGTCTTGCCCCAGCGGTGTGCAACGTTCTTCACGATGTACTTGAACTTCAAGACGTCGTCTGCCGCGCTTACCAAGGTGTCGAAGCGGTAGTTGATCTCGCCCTGGCCGGCGGTGCCAACCTCGTGGTGGCTTCGCTCAACCTGCAAGCGCGCTTTCTCAAGCTCGAGCACAATGTCGTCGCGCATGTCGGCATGCTGGTCAACCGGGGTGACCGGAAAATATCCGCCCTTGTATGGGGTCTTGTTTGCAAGGTTTCCGCCAAGGCCGTCAATTCTCTCGTCACGACCCGAGTTCCAGGCAGCCTCGCTCGAATCGATGAAGTGCATCGAGCTGTTGTTCTTGTACTCGTATCGAACGTCATCAAAGATAAAGAACTCGGCCTCTGGCGCGAAAAACGCAGTGTCTGCAATTCCAGTGCTGGCTAGGTAGGCCTCTGCCTTTTTGGCAACCTGGCGTGGGTCACGAGCGTAGATCTCGCCATTGCGCGGGTTGTAAATGTCGAACACCATGACGAGAGTGCTGTTGTCGCGAAACTCATCAACGTAGGCGGTGGTTACGTCGGGCAGAAGCTTCATGTCTGATTCGTGAATCGACGCGAAGCCACGGATAGAAGAACCATCGAATAGCTGGCCCTCTTTGAAGAACTCTTCGTCAATCATCGAAGCTGGCAGGTTGAAGTGCTGCTGCACGCCCGGAAGATCCGTGAAGCGAACATCTAAGAACTTAACATCGTTGTCTTTGATGTACTTGACGACTTCTGATGCTGATTTGAACATTGGGGTAGACACGATGTGATGTCCCTTCAGTGGTTGGATGGCGCTTGGCCGTTTCCATGATTCTAGTTAGCGCGGTGTTGCCGAACCGCCAAGAAATGTTTCAGGGATGTAAAACCTTTGGCGCAGTGCCAAGGCTGGTTAGCGACGAGTTGGCCGCAAACGGTTCGGGTCTATGCCCTTGGGGACGGGAATGTTCATGCCAATTGAATCGAGGCGATTGGCGACAACTGAGACCTCTCGACGATTTAGTGTTCGCTTCAGTTTGACGACTGTTCTGCCTAGCTTGGCCAGGGGAGTGGATCGCTCGTCTCCCACAACGACAAAGAATGCGTGGGTTGCGACGCCAGGGGCGATTCGCTGCACCTTGCGGCGCTCGTCTTCGACCATTGTGGCAACGCGGGCTCTTGAATTGCCCTCGCCAATTAGTACGACGCCGGCTGGGCCGACCGCGCGGTAAACGGCTTCGCCGGTCTTCGGAGTGATGTGCACTGGCATTTCGTTGAAGCGCCAACCGCGTCGAAGCGAAGCTCTCAAAACGGCTCCCGCAGCGCCCGGCTGCCCTTCGAAGCGAACGTACGCGGCTGCCTCCGCGCGTCTCGACATGATCAGCATGGCGACCAAGAGGCCGGTGGTGAATCCGAGGATTGTCCACATCGCGAAGACGATGCCGTTACCCGGTTCGATGATTGAGGCAATGCCGCTACCTAGAAGAGTTGGAATAACTAGACCAATTAGAGCTAGGCCAACAGCGCCCTTGTCGTTCTTTGCGGTGGCAGCGTAGATCTTTAGCAGCTGCTTGAAGCGCCCAGGCTCGCCCTTTGGTTTACGTTCTTTTTTTGCCATGACAGATAGCCTAAACGATTTAGTGAACAGCCTGGCTGAAGCCGTCTGCCTCAGCGGCATCTGCCAGGTGCTGAAGGTTCGAGGGAATCGCTCGCCCCTTCTTCATCATTGACTGCGCCCAAAGTCTGCCGGCACGGTAGGAAGATCTCACGAGTGGGCCACTTAGAACACCAATGAAACCGATGTCTTCGGCAACCTTTTTCAGTTCAACAAACTCCTGAGGCTTCACCCATCGATCAACGGGGTGATGCCTCGGCGTTGGTCTCAAGTACTGAGTAATCGTGATGATGTCTGTGCCCGCCTCGTAAAGGTCTTTCAGCGCTTGCACAATTTCCTCGTTGGTTTCACCCATTCCGAGAATCAAGTTTGATTTGGTCACCAGGCCGTAATTGCGTGCCTGAGTTAGCACATCGAGCGAACGTTCGTAGGTGAACGCCGGGCGAATCTGCTTAAAAATTCTCGGAACGGTTTCGACATTGTGCGCGAAAACTTCGGGTTCTGCTTCGAAGACCAGTTTCAAGAGGTCTGGGTTTCCCGAGAAGTCGGGAACCAGAATCTCAACACCGGTTCCTTCAGACTGCTGATGGATCTGTCGAATTGTCTCGGCGTAGAGCCAAGCACCCTCATCTTCTAGATCGTCGCGAGCTACACCGGTAACGGTTGCGTATCTGAGTTGCATCTGCTTGACCGAGTCTCCGACGCGCCTTGGTTCGTCGGCATCGAATTCGGCTGGTTTTCCGGTGTCAATCTGGCAGAAGTCGCAGCGACGTGTGCATTGCGAACCGCCGATGAGAAACGTGGCTTCGCGGTCTTCCCAGCACTCGTAAATGTTTGGGCAACCTGCCTCTTGGCAAACCGTGTGCAGCCCCTCTGACTTCACCAGCGACTGCAGAGCTTGGTACTCCGGACCCATCTTGGCAACTGTCTTGATCCACTCGGGCTTGCGCTCAATCGGAACAGAGGAGTTGCGCACCTCAATGCGAAGGAGCTTGCGCTCCGGCTTCTGAGTCATCGATTTCTTCCAATCTCGCCGAGGTGTCTCTTCACTACCTCGGCGGCGATTGCCGGGGTGATTTTCTGGCCGGTGAGAATTTCCAGAGTTGTTGTGCGAGCATCAGAGATTCCGCACGCAACAATGGTGTCATAGGGAGCCAGTGAGTTATCGCAATTTAGGGCAAATCCGTGCATTGTGGTCTTTTCTGCGACTCTGATGCCAATTGCGGCGACTTTTTCGTAATCGCCATCAACCGATACCCAGACGCCAGAGCGGCCAGGCACTCGTTCTCCGACTACTCCAAACTCCGCGACCGAGTCGATCAACACCTGCTCGAGCCAGCGCACATAGCCAACGACATCGATTGGCTCGGGCAAACGCATAATCGGGTAGCCAACCAGCTGGCCCGGTCCGTGCCAGGTGATTTTTCCGCCGCGGTCGACATTGATCACCGGTGTGCCGTCTGTCGGCTTTTCGTATTCTTCGGTGCGTTTGCCTGCGGTAAAGACTGAACTGTGCTCGAGTAGCAGCACGGTCTCGGGTCTTACGCCAGAGGCGACTTCAGAGTGCACCTCGCGCTGCTTTTGCCACGCCGTTTCGTAGTCAACGAATGCGGGATCAAGCCCGAGCGTTTCGAAGATTGGCATAGTTCTAGTTTAAATCCACAATCTCACGGATTATTCCGTTATCAACAGAATGCGGACCAAGTCTGTTTCGGTTTGGGGATTGGCAACACTTATTGCTGTGCACTGGACCGAGTTGGCGGATATCTCTGATGGCAACCGCATTCATCGTCACAATCGACTTTTCACCAACTGGCATCGTGAGCGAGAGCAGTTCATCGCTGCGCGCGAGAAAGTAGTTCTCCATCGAATCTCACCGAAGAGAGTCGTGCTCGAGATCAGATCGCAAACTCGCAAACGAAGAGGGTTGTCTCTATCGAGTCTGGCGGGATTGCTTGCCGTTTTCGGCGCTTTAGCCTTCTTGATGCTGCAACCTGCCGATGCTCCCGAGGCGAAAGAGGCCGCGAAGACTGCGCTGCCGAGCCCAACAGTTGAGGAATGTGCAGCCATCAGAAACGCGAAGGGTCAGCTCGTGCCAAATTTGTCGAATTTTCAAGTCGAAAACTGGACAGTCGAAACATACGGTGCTTCGAAATCGATTGGTT
>JBEAWS010000041.1:0-5562 GCA_041160185.1 Actinomycetota bacterium | reverse complement strand
GCCTTGGCTACATCGGCAAAAATCTTTTCGAGCTCTTCGTTGCTGCCGGTGTCAGATGAGACACCGAGCACGATGATCGGAACGGTGTCGAACGATCCGCTGAGCACGCGAGCCGAAGCCTGGTCTGGAAGGTTCACCGAGGCCAGCGCGGCATTCAGCTTCTCGGTGACTTTAGCTGTGCTGGTTCCGTACTCGAATTCAACACGAACCAGAGAGATGTTGTTGCGCGAGGTGGTTGTTGAAGAAACCAAGCCATCCAGGGCGCGAACCGCGGTGTCGATTGGTTGGCTTACCTGCTTGTCGATGACCTCTGGCGATGCGCCGATGAAGGTCGTTACGATAGCCGCCTGCGGGGTTTCGATGCTGGGGATCAGCTCTTGCTTGAGCGAGCCCAGAGAAACGAAGCCAAAAACGGCGATTATGGCCGTGATTAGGGCAACTACTGAGCGGTTGGCAAGACTGAGTTTGGCTAAACGATGCACGAAATTCCTTAGATTGGGCTGATTTGAACCCTTCTTAGCCTAACCAATGGCCCAGCGAGGCTATTCCGTTGTCAGCAAACGTTCAGTCAGTTAAAAACTGTAATTCCGCCGCGCTTAAGTTCACGTGGGTCATAATTTCGCGAAGCTGCTCAACTGTTCTAGCACTGGCGATAGGTGCCGCAACGGATGGCTGCTGACGCAACCAGGCTAGTGCGATGGCTGAGACGCTCACCGAGTGGTGGTTGGCGAGTCGATCGAGTTTGGCGAGAACAGCCCATCCGTGTTCGTTTGTGTATTTGGTGACACCGGAGGCACGAACCGACTCGACCTGAACGCCCTCGCGATATTTGCCGCTGAGAAAGCCACGTGCCAGCCCAAAGAAGGGCACACCCTCGATGCCGAGCTCGGCGAGTGCAGGCACGCTGTCGCGCTCGTATTCTTCGCGCTCTAGCAGGTTGTAGTGGTTCTGCAGTGCTACGTATTCGGTGAAACCGTGCTGTTTTGAAATCACGGATGCCTCACGCAACCGCGCGCCGGAGTAGTTGCTCGCCGCGGCAAAGCGAATCTTGCCGGCTTGCTGCAGCTCGGTGAACGCGGCCATGGTCTCTTCGAGCGGAGTTTCGTGATCATCGTCGTGTGCGTAGTAGAGGTCGATGTGGTCGCGGCCGAGTCTGCGCAGCGAATCGTCGCAGGCCGCCAAAATGTTTGCCCTACCGAGACCGGGGCGAGTGCTGAGTTTCGAAACCTTGGTAGCGATGACTATCTCGTCGGTGCTTGAGCGCGACTTGAGCCAAGTTCCAATAACGGTTTCGCTTTCGCCACCAACGTGCCCTTCGCCCCACTCGCTGTAGACGTCGGCTGTGTCGATGAAGTTTCCGCCGAGTTCGCTGTAAACGTTCAGAACCTGGTGGCTCTGACGCTCATCGGCGCTCCAGCCAAAGACGTTTCCGCCGAGGCAAAGTTCAGAAATCTGCAGGTCGGTTTTTGCCAAGTTCTTGAGTTTCATCTGCACATTGTTGCACGCTTTGAACGCGAAAATCGTTGACCTAGAATTTGCTCATGAATCTCAGCGACCTATCGGTTCAGCGCATGACGAGCGCTGATGCGAACAGTCAGCTCGGCGATTTGCGATTCTTTCTCGATGAAGCATTTGACGGGGATTTCTCAGACGAAGACTTCGACCACGCCTTTGGCGGAACCCACTTTGCGATTTTGACTCAAGGCCGGTTGGTTGCGCACGGCTCGGTGGTGATGCGCCAAATCACCTTTGACGGGCGGGCCTATGCCACTGGCTTTGTCGAGGCCATGGCGGTCGGGCACGAATGGCGCGGCCGCGGGGTCGGCTCGAAACTACTGGCCGAACTGACCGATTTTTGCCGGTCGAACTTCGCCGTCGCCATGCTCTCGACTGGCAGTCACGCGTTCTATGAAAAACACGGATGGCGCCGGTTCAACGGTGAAAGCTATCTGGCCACAGACTCGGGCGTGGTTCGAACCGAAGAAGACGATGATGGGCTGATGTTGCTGACTTCGCTAGAACACGTTCTGGCTGCTGACCGGGTCACGTGTGATTTCAGAAGCGGCGATGTTTGGTAGCTAGTTGGCTGCCGAGCTGTGCCCATACTTAGCCAGCACCGATTCTTCGAGCAGTGCAACGATGTTGTAGAGGACGATCGAAACGATGGTGATCAGCGCAACGTATGTCCAGACTTCTGACGGGCGAGCACGACCAATAGCCGACACAATCGCATAGCCGATGCCCTGACCGGTGGCCAGCCACTCAACCAAGAGTGCGCCGGTGATTGCACCCGGCACAGAAATCTTTAGCGCGGCGAAAAACGAAGGCAGTGAAGACGGAAAGGCTACTGTGCGAAGCGCGTCAAGTTTTGAGCCGCCATAAACCGAAACCAGATCAAACATTGCAGGGGGAGCGCTGCGCAAGCCGAACACGATGTTCACCAGCGCCGGAAACAAAACCACGATTGCGCCCATGACCGCGACCGAGAGTTGCTCGCGCCCAAAAATCAGAATAATGATCGGCGCCATCGCAATCAGCGGAACCGAGCGAAGCAACATCGCAATCGGCATCAAAGCCTGTTCGATGCCTTTAGAAAGACTGAACAGCAGCGAGATAAAGGTGGCCAAGAATATGCCAACGACAAAGCCGATTGATGCGTCAATCATGGTCTGGCCAAGAGCAGCCATAACCAGGTCTCGGTTTTCGCTGGCTGCCGGAACCTCGAACAAGAACTTGTAAACATCGAATGGGTTTTTACCGATGAACGGCTTGACGTTGAAGGCCCAGAGCGCAAAGAACCACAGCACTCCAACGACGGCCAGCGAGACCAGGGTGTTGGTGAATAGCCGCAGCACCCTCTGTGGCATGGTTCTCATGCGTTCACCGAGCCCTTCGACCAAGGAGTCACAACACGAGAAACGAGGCCGACCAACGCGTATGCGCCACCGGCTATGGCGCCCGACACCAAGGCCAGCGCCCAAACTCGAGCCACTTCAAGCGATTGCTGGGCGTTGACCATTGCCGGGCCAAAGCCCACGTCTGGCCCGCCGACATACTCGCCAAGAATTGCTCCCAAGAAGGCGGCCGGTGCGGCAATACGCAGCGCCGCAAGAATCGAAGGCAGAGCCGAAAGCAGTTGCACCTTGACCAGCCTGTGCCAGGCGTTTCCGCCGAAGACCGTGACCACATCGAGGGCTGCGCGATCGGCCGACTTCACACCGGTCATCGCGCCAACCATGGTGGTGAAGAAGACGCTCAAAGCCGCTAGCGCGATGGCGGTTTCAGAGGGCTCGCCAGCGCCCGGAGCGCCTAACACCAGTCGAATGATCGGGCCAATTGCGACAATCGGAATGCAGTAGGTGATTAGTGCAATCTGCGATGCGAGATTTTCAAGCTTTGGCAGAATCAAGGCAACGGCTGCGAGGCAGAGCGCCGCTAGGTTTCCCCAGAGAAATCCGATTCCTGCCTCGGCAATTGTCACCGCTGCGTTTCTCGCGTAGAAGTCAAAGCCGTCGACACCGAACTGAATCAGCACCTCAGGCGGGGTTGGCATGGCGCCGATAGATTCTGTTGCACCCTTTGGAGTGTTTCGAAACATGGTCGCTGCCACCAACCACCAAATCGCGATGGTCGCAAGTGTGCCGAGTGTTCCCGAAATCCACTTGTTCTTAGTCATGGCGCGATTTAGTGCTCGTCAAGAATGTTCTCGCCGTGAGCACCAAAGAGCAACTCAGAGGCGCGATCGTGCAGTGCGTGAAACTCGCTGGATCTCATCATTTCGATGGTTCGCGGTCTTGGCAGATCGACGTCGATTACTTCTTTTATACGCCCGGGTCGAGCGCTCATTACGGCAACCTGGTCGCTGAGAAAAATCGCTTCGCTGATTCCGTGGGTAACCATGAGTGTGGTCGCTGGTTTCTCGGTCCAGATGCGCAGAAGCTCAAGGTTCAGCCTCTGTCGAGTCATGTCATCTAGCGCACCAAAAGGTTCGTCGAGCAAGAGCACAGATGGCTGAACCACCAGCGCGCGAGCGATTGAAACGCGTTGGCGCATGCCTCCCGAGAGTTGAGCCGGCTTGGCCTTCTCGAAACCCTCTAAGCCGACCAACTTGATCAGGTCTTGAACCTGGTTGGCATCCGGCTTGACTCCAGAGAGTTCTAGCGGCAACCGAATGTTGTCGATAACCGAACGCCATGGCATCAGCGCTGAGTCTTGAAAGGCAATGCCGAGTTCGTGATTTTTGCGCAGTTCCGCGGGAGTCTTGCCGTCAACGGTTACAAAGCCCTCGGTGGCTGTTTCGAGACCAGCCAGAATTCTCAAGATTGTCGACTTTCCGCAGCCCGATGGGCCTAGCAGCGATAGAAAGCTGCCGCGGTTGCTGTGCAGGGTCGCGCCATCAAGGGCAACCAAGGTCTCGCGACCAATCCGGTATTTCTTGGTTAGCCCAGAAATGGTGATGCCGCTGCCCAACTCTGGCGAGAGGGCAGCGGCACCGTTCAAATTCATGAACTTAGATTACTTGAGTTCAGGGTTCTCTTCGTAAACCTCTTTCAAGAGGCTCATGTCAAACAACTGATCTGCTGTGATGTCGTAACCAGCCGACTTTAGGGTCGCAAGGTTCAGAGCAATCATGGCGTCGCTGATTGTGAAAAGACCGTTTGCGCGGGTTTCGTCAGTTTGAACCAATATCTCGTTCTGAGTCTTTGACTGGTACTCCTCTTTGTCTTTCGACAGACCTAGGTCTTTGCCGTAAACCTCAATCGCTAGACGAGCACCTTCGGCTGAGTTAGCAATGGCGTCCTTCCAACCACGGATGGTTGCCTTGAGGAAGGCCTTGAGCGCTTCGCGGTTGTTATCGATTGAGTCCTGGGTAACAACAAAGCTCTCGGTGACGAACGGAAGACCGTTGTCAGCGAATAGCAGGTTAGTGACTTCGTAGCCCTGCTGTGCAACGGTGAATGACTCGTTGGTTACGTAAGCCAAGAAGCCGTCAACTTCGCCGTTCACTAGTGGAGCCGGGTCATACTGAACCGGAACCTTGGTGACCTTCGAAGCGTCGATGCCGTTTGCCTTGAGTAGCGCGTCAAACAGGGTTTCGTTCGGGCCAGCCTGAACACCAATCTTCTTGCCAATCAAGTCTTGGGCGGTCACGATGTTCGCGCCATCCTTGAGAGACAAAATGGTGAACGGGTTCTTCTGGTAGGTGGTGCCGATAATCTTCAGCGCGGCACCCTCGTTGAGAATGACCGGAGCAACCGAGATCGGGTTCGCGATTCCAACTAGAACGTTGCCGTTTAGAACCTCGGCTTCGGTGGCAGCTGGGCCAGCGATGAGGTTAACCGAGCTGAAGCCCGCTTCTGTGTAGTAGCCGTTTGCGTCGGCAAAGAATTCGCCTGCAAACTCTGAGTTCTTGATCCAGCTGAGCTGAACGCTGAGGTCGCCAAATGACTTGGCTTCATCGGTGGTTTCGGCTGCTGGGGCGCAACCGCTGAGAGTCAGTGCCGCAACCGCGATGGCGGCGACTGCAAACTTTTTTAGTGACTTGAGCATTAAATAATGTAC
>JBEAWS010000016.1:0-5865 GCA_041160185.1 Actinomycetota bacterium | reverse complement strand
GCCAAGCGTTCGGCACTAGATCTAACGCTGAACCAAAAAGACGGAGCAACCGAATTGACCGCCGCCGGATTGCGCGGTATCCGTGGTCTGGTTGCAACTCACATGAAGATTGAGAACGGTTTTGAAAACGCAATCGCGGCTGCGCTGGGCCCGCTTGCAGATGCGCTGGTTGCAGATTCGCGCGAAGAGGGCTTGGCCGCAATCGAGCACCTGAAGAACAGCGATGGTGGTCGCGTCGAGCTAATTGTTGCCGATGTTGATGCTCGCGGTTCAGTGCCGAACATTCCAAAAGTTTCTGGCGCGCGTTCGGCAACCGCCGTTGTCGAAGCTCCAAACGGAATTCTTGCGCTGCTGGCAAACGTTGTGATTGTTGATGACCTCGATGCCGCTCGTGAACTTTACTCGAGAGACAAATCGGTTGCGGAGCTGGTGCTAATTACCGTCGATGGTGACGTGCTGACCAAGTCGGTTATCCGCGGTGGTTCGCAGAGCAAGCCGTCGAAACTGCAGTTGGTCGCCGAGCGCGATGCAGCTGAGGTTCGCATTCAGCAGGTTCAGGCGCTGCTCGAAAACAGCCGCGGCGAATTGGCTCAGGCTAGATCGACCGAAGACGCATCGAAGCAAACCGAGAAGAATGCGCTTGCCGAACTAAACCAGCACGATGCTCGACTAGCGAAAAACGCTGAGGCTCTTGGGCGTGCGCGAGTTGCGGTTGAGGCAGCAGAGGCAGAGTTGGCTCGTATCTCGCAGGGCGTTGAATTGGCTCGTCAGGGCATCGCTGCCGCTGAAGCCGAGCTGGCCAAGTCTGTGCTGCAGCACGATGAGTTTGCCTCGCAGGTTCGACCGGTCGTCAGCTATGAGAACCGTCAGACCCTGGCCGACAACCTTGAGCAGCAGCGCAACAGCGAGCTGAACGTTCGCGTTGAGTTGGGTGCCGCCATCGAGCGCTTGCGCGTTGAGCGTGAGCGCGCAGCAGGATTGCGGGCACAGATTGCCGAGGCCCGCGAGGCTATCGAGAGGTCGAAGGCCGCTGCCGCTGCCCAGGCCGCGCAATTGAAGTCGGCCGAGCAGGTTCTGCAGGCGCTGCCAGCCCTGATGGACGCCGTGGCCGAGAGTGCCAGCGTTGCCAAGGTGGCACTGCACGAGCTCGAGCACGAGCGCAGCAACCAGAACCAAGAACTCGTGCGTCTTCGCGGCGAGACCGCCGGACACCAGATGAAGCTGAGCGAACTGATCGAGGGTGTTCACAACCTTGAGTTGCAGAACCACGACAAGCGTTTGAACCTGGCCAACCTCGTTGCCAAGGCAAGCGACGAACTCGGTCTCGAGCAGTCAATTCTGCTTGCCGAGTATGGCCCAGATGTTCTGATTGACGACGAAGATGCCGAGGGTGGCAAAAAGCCTTTCAATCGCGAAGAACAAGCCAAGCGCCTTCGCGAGGCCGAACGTCTATTCGAGCGACTCGGTCGAGTCAACCCACTTGCCCTCGAAGAGTTCAACGCGCTCGAAGAGCGTCACAAGTTCTTGACCGATGAACTCGCTGACGTAACTCAGACTCGCAAAGACTTGTTGCAGATCATTCATGACCTCGACGAGAAAATGCAGCAAATTTTCAAGAGCGCCTTCGACGACACAGTTCGCGAGTTCTCAGCAATTCTTCCTTCCCTCTTTCCGGGCGGTGTCGGCACGATGACCCTGAGCGACCCGAGCGATTTGCTTACCAGTGGAATCGACGTTCGCGTGAAACCAGCCGGCAAGCAGTGGCTGCCGATGTCTCTTCTATCGGGTGGTGAACAGTCACTAGGTGCTATCGCATTCTTGATGGCAATCTTCAAATCACGACCTTCGCCGTTCTACATCATGGATGAGGTCGAGGCAGCTCTCGACGACGCCAACCTCTCGAGACTCTTGGCCGTGTTTAACGACTTGCGCACCAACTCGCAGTTGATTCTGGTCACACACCAGAAACGAACCATGGAAATCGCAGACACCGTTTACGGTGTGATCATGGACGAGGGTATGTCTCGAATCGTCGGGCAGCGCCTCGAGCACAGCGCCTAATGGCCGGCTTGTTTTTCTGGCGTAAAAAGCGCGAGGCCCCAGCCGATGTTCCTGCTAACGAGAGCGCTTCCGAGGAATCGGCAGCGCCAGCACCTGTTGAGCCAGAGAAGCCAAAAGACAAGAAGCCGCGATTCTTCAAGCCGAAGCCAAAACCTGAACCCGAGGCTCCAGCAGCAGAGCCTGCGCCAGAGCCTGCAGCAGAGCCTGTCGTCGAAGTTGAGCCTGTCGTTGAAGTCGTGCCGGAGGTCGAACCTGAGGTCATCCCCGAGCCCGAGGTCGCGCCCGAGCCCGAGGTCGCGCCCGAGCCCGAAGTTCAGCTCGAGCCCGAAGTTCAGCTCGAGCAGGTTGAGTTGCCGAAGCGCAGCTTTGCCAAGGGCATCAAGTCGCTGTTTACGCGCATCAAGTTTGACCTCGAGAATCTCGATGATCTCGAAGACACATTGATTCAGTCTGACTTTGGTGTCGACGCCTCGGCCCAGATTGTTGAGCAGGTGAAGCAGCGCGCGAAAAAGAGCGGCGCGAAGACCGAGGCTGACTTGAAGCAGATTCTGGTTGATGTGATTGCCGAAGCCCTTGAACGCGAAGACAAGCAACTTAACCTTGCCGACGGAAAACTTCCGTACGTGATTCTTGTTGTCGGAGTGAACGGCGTTGGCAAGACCACCACAATCGGCAAGCTTGCAAACTGGCTAAACGAGGGCGACTGGCGAGTTGTTATCGGTGCGGCTGACACTTTTAGAGCGGCCGCTGTCGAACAAATTGCCACCTGGGCAGAACGCGCAAACGCACAACTCATTCGCCCAGACTCCGAAGGCCAAGACCCGGCGAGCGTGGCGTTCAAAACTGTCGAACTCGCTCTGAAGAATGATGCCGACGTTGCAATCATCGACACCGCCGGACGACTTCAGAACAAAAAGATCTGATGGCTGAGCTCGACAAGATTCGGCGAGTGATTGATAAGCAGGCTCAGATCAGCGAGACCCTGCTGGTGCTCGATGCGACCACCGGCCAGAACGGACTGGTTCAGGCCAAGGCTTTTGCCGAAGTTGCCAACGTCACCGGAATCGTGCTGACCAAGCTAGATGGCACGGCAAAGGGCGGAATCGTCTATTCGATTCAGCGCGAACTGGGCATCCCGGTTAAATTAGTAGGTGTTGGTGAAGGCATCGCCGACTTCGCGTTCTTTGATGCGCGTGAATTCGCGAAAGGATTGGTCGGCTAATGTTTGGCAATCTTTCAGAGCGCTTAGTCGAGACGTTCAAGAACCTTAGAACCAAGGGCAAGCTCAGTGCGGCCGACATCGACGCAACCCTTCGCGAGATTCGCCGTGCGCTGCTTGAGGCAGACGTTGCACTAGAAGTTGTCAAAGCCTTCACCGGCTCTGTGCGCGAACGTGCCATGGGTGATGAGGTCTCTAAGGCGCTGAACCCCGCTCAGCAGGTGGTTCAAATTGTCAACGAAGAGCTGGTCAAGATTTTGGGTGGCGAGCAACGCAAGCTCGAATTCTCAAAGAAACCGCCAACAGTCATCATGCTCGCGGGTCTTCAGGGTTCGGGCAAGACCACCCTCGCCGGCAAGTTGGCAAAGTGGCTCAAGGATCAGAACCAGACCCCGCTGCTGGTTGCTGCCGACTTGCAAAGACCGAACGCGGTCAATCAGTTGCAGGTTGTTGGTGAGCGCGCGGGAGTAGATGTCTTTGCGCCAGAGCCGGGCAACGGCAAGGGCGATCCGGTCAAGGTTTCTAAAGACGCCATCAAGCACGCCGAGAAGAAGCAATACAGCGTTGTGATTGTTGATACCGCGGGTCGCCTTGGAATCGACGAAGAGTTGATGAAGCAGGCTCGCGATATTCGCAAGGCCACCGACCCTGACGAAGTTCTTTTTGTCATCGACTCGATGATTGGTCAAGACGCCGTAAACGTTGCGAAAGCATTCGAGGATGGCGTTGGCATTACCGGTGTCGTTCTAACCAAGCTCGATGGCGATGCTCGCGGTGGTGCCGCGCTTTCTGTCGCTTCGGTCACTGGCAAACCAATCATGTTCTCGTCTACGGGCGAAGGTCTCGATGCGTTCGAACCGTTTTATCCCGACCGCATGGCAAGTCGAATTCTTGACATGGGTGATGTGCTCACTCTCATCGAACAGACCCAAAAGGCGTTCGACGAAGGTGAAGCGCAAAAGATGGCCGACAAGTTGGCCACCGAATCGTTCACGCTAGAAGACTTCTTAGAGCAAATGCAGCAGCTTCGCAAAATGGGTTCACTGAAGAGCATGTTGGCGATGATGCCAGGCGCGAATCAGATGAAGGCTCAACTCGATAACTTCGATGAAAAAGAGATCGATCGAACCGAGGCCATTATTCGTTCAATGACGCCGACCGAGCGTCGCCAGCCGAAGGTGCTCAACGGATCTCGCCGACTTCGAATCGCGAACGGTGCCGGCACAACCGTGACCGAGGTCAACTCGCTCGTGAACCGCTTCGAACAGGCCGCAAAGATGATGAAGACCGTGGCCAAGGGCGGCATGCCTCAGATGCCAGGTATGCCTGGCATGCCAGGGATGGGCGGCGGCTTCATCGGCAAGGCCAAGAAGAAAGACAAGGGCAAGGGTGGTTCGAAGTCGGGCAACCCGGCCAAGCGCGCGGCTGAAGAAGCTGCCAGACGTTCGGGCGAGAAGCCGAACCAGGGCGGGTCGGGCTCAGCCTTCGGCATCTAGCCCCATCCGTGGCAAATTGGTTGGCGCTATCGGCGTTTTTCTGGCAGAATAGAGCGGTTGTCTGCGCTTGACCCTCTAACCAAGCGACAAGGATGACCCCTAGAGCTTGAATACCGAGTGTGCCCCCACGCTCACGGTTGATTGTTCGCCCCAATACAAAAACAGGAGCATTGTGGCTGTAAAAATCCGCCTCGCGCGTCACGGAAAAAAGCGTGTACCGCACTATCGCATTGTCGTTGCCGACTCACGCACTCACCGCGACGGTCGAGTAATCGAAGAGATCGGCCGTTACGTGCCAACCGAGAACCCATCGGTCATTGAAGTTAACTCAGAGCGCGCACGCTACTGGCTTGGCGTTGGCGCACAGCCAACCGAGCAGGTAACCGCGCTTCTTAAGTTGACCGGTGACTACCAGGCTTCGAAGGGCGACAAGAACGCAAAGAACGTTGTTCAGACTAAAGAAGCTAAGGCAGCATTCGTTGTCGACGCAGCCAAGAAGCCAGTGCTTCAGGCTAAGGAAGCTCTTGACAACAAGAAGGCCAAGGCTGCTCTAGAGGCTGCCGAAGCTGAGAAGGCTGCGAACGCAGCAGCAGAAGCAGCAGAAGTTGCAGAGAACGCATCGGCTGAAGAAGCTCCAGCGGCAGAAGCAGCGGCAGAGGCGGCAGCTGAAGTTGCAGCCGAAGAAGCTGCAGACGTAGTTGTTGCGGCTGAAGAAGTTGTTGAAGCAGCAGAAGCAGTAGCCGAGGCAGAAGCCGACGCCGCTGAAGCAGAACAGGCTTAATTGTGCTAGCCGCTGCGCTCGAGCACTTGGTTAAGGGAATCGTCGACAATCCTGACGACGCTACCGTAACCGCACGCTCAACCTCGCGAGGCGACTTGCTTGAGGTTCACGTGCACCCAGATGATCTGGGTCGAGTGATCGGGCGCAACGGACGCACCGCCAAGGCACTGCGCACCATCGTTAACGCGCTTGCCGATGGCAAGAAGATTCGCGTTGACGTGGTGGACACAGATTTCTAGTTCAACCACTCTTCGCGTCGGCCGTCTGGTCAAGGCCCACGGCCTAAAAGGCGCATTCAAACTCGAGCT
>JBEAWS010000038.1:0-17814 GCA_041160185.1 Actinomycetota bacterium | reverse complement strand
TGTTGCCGTATCGCAATCGCGTCTTCGCAAGCCTTCTGGCTACCTTGGCTGCGCCGTCGTTGTTGAATCCCATGCGATTGATGAGTGCTCGATCTTCAATCAGGCGAAAGAGCCTTGGTTTCTCGTTGCCATTTTGCGCGATAGCGGTAACTGTGCCAATCTCAACGTGCGAGAACCCCAAGTCGCCAAGCGCTTTGATAGCGTGTGCGTTTTTATCGAAGCCGGCGGCCAAGCCGAAAACCGAATCGAACTTTAGCCCCATGGTCGCGACGGGATGATTTGATTTCACTTTTAGCAGCGAAGACAGCCCGGTTGCGCCAAGCAAACGAATGACAAACATTCCGAGGTGATGAGCCGCCTCGGGGTCAACACGCCTGAAGAAGACGTCAAAAATGAACTTATAGAACACGGCTTTAGGCTACCCCAGGTTAATAACAAAACGGGGCCGACGTAATCGCCGACCCCGTTCTGAGTTTTTGGTTAGCTGCAACCGCTAGTCGATCCACAGCCTTCGCAGACGTGGCATGAACCAGATGGGCGCATCTTGATTCCACAGTTGAAGCACAGTGGTGAGTCAGACTCGGTGCCCTGAAGCATCTCGAACAGCTCGGCCGAAGAGTGAACTTCGCGCTTCTCGCTGATTTCGATGCTTTGTGGCGCAGCCGCAGGAGCTGCTGGAGCAACTTCGAGCTCAACCGAATCTTCTAGGTCGATCGATGGTGCAACCGAAACGTATGAAGAGTTTGAGTCAAGCGAAGCTGAACGCTCTGCGGTGGTTTGAATTCCCATGTAGGTGCGGGTTTCAACTGGCAGGTAGTCGAGAGCCAAGCGACGGAAGATGTAGTCCATCAGTGACTTCGCCATGCGAACATCCGGGTCGTCGGTTAGACCGGCTGGCTCGAATGAAACGTTGGTGAACTTCTGCACGTAAGTCTCAAGTGGAACTCCGTACTGGAGACCAATCGAAACTGCAACCGAGAACGAGTCCATCACGCCGGCGAGGGTTGAGCCCTGCTTTCCGAGCTTCAAGAACACCTCTCCGAGTCCGCCGTCTGGGTATGAGCCAGCGGTCATGTAACCCTCTGCGCCACCAACGGTGAACGAGGTGGTCGATGATGGGCGCGACTTTGGCAGACGCTTGCGGGTTGGGTGAGACATGCCGGTTGCTGCAACTGGCGCAGCCTCGGTCTTGGTCTCGGTCTTTGCCTTGCCATCGCTAAGCGGCTGACCAACCTTGCAGTTGTCGCGGTAAATCGCGAGAGCCTTTAGTCCGACCTTCCATCCCTGGAAGTAGACGTCTGCGATCTCTTCGCGAGTTGCGGTCTCTGGCATGTTCACGGTCTTTGAAATCGCGCCCGACAAGAATGGCTGAACTGCTGCCATCATGCGAACGTGACCCATTGGCTCGATTGCACGGATACCGATTGCGGTGTCGAAGATTGCGTAGTGCTCCTGCTTTAGGCCTGGAGCGTCTACAACGTGACCGTTGGCACTGATGTGGTCAACGATTGCCTCGATGGTCTCTTGCGAGTAGCCCAAGCGGTGCAACGCGAACGGAATGGTCTGGTTCACGATCTGCATCGATCCACCGGTTGATAGCTTCTTGTACTTCACGAGTGAGAAGTCAGGCTCGATACCAGTGGTGTCGCAGTCCATCATGAAGCCGATGGTTCCGGTTGGTGCAAGCAACGAAGCCTGCGAGTTGCGCCAGCCGTTCTCTGCACCAATCAAGGTGTTGAGTGCCCACTGCTCGGTTGCAGCTTCGTGCACCTGAGCGTCGATGGTTGAAACCGGACGAACCGCTGAGTTAGCCGCCTCGTGCTTGAGCATGATGCGGGTGTGGCCTTCCTTGTTCTTCTCGTAGCCGTCGTAAGGGCCAACGACTGCAGCCAACTCGGCCGAGCGGCGGTATGAAGCGCCGGTCATTAGCGAGGTGATTGCGCCAGCAAGAGCAAAGCCCTCTTCGCTGTCGTATGGAACACCGATTGCCATTAGGAGCGCACCGAGGTTTGCGTAGCCGATTCCTAGCTGACGGAATGCACGAGTGGTCTCGCCAATCTTCTCAGTTGGGAAATCTGCGAAGCAGATTGAGATATCCATGGCAGTGAAGATTAGTTCGGTTGCCTTGGTGAACTTGTCGGTGTCAAAGGTGCCGTCTGGGTTCAAGAACTTTAGAAGGTTCAGTGATGCCAGGTTGCAACTTGAGTTGTCGAGGTGCATGTACTCGCTGCAAGGGTTTGAAGCGTTGATGCGGCCTGACTCAGGAGTGGTGTGCCAGTCGTTGATGATGTCGTCGTACTGAATGCCCGGGTCCGCACATTCCCAAGCCGCGTCTGCAATCTTGGCGAATAGCTCGCGAGCGTCGACTTCTTCGACAACTTCACCGGTGGTGCGAGCGCGAAGGCCGAACTTGCCACCGTTCTCTACTGCCTGCATGAACTCGGCACCCACGCGAACAGAGTTGTTGGCGTTCTGGTACTGAACCGAGTTGATGTCTTTTCCACCGAGCTCCATGTTGAAACCGGCGTCGCGAAGAACACGGATCTTCTTCTCTTCGTGCGCCTTGGTCTCGATGAACTCTTCGATGTCTGGGTGGTCTACATCGAGAACTACCATCTTTGCTGCGCGACGAGTCGCACCGCCAGACTTGATGGTTCCTGCAGACGCGTCAGCGCCGCGCATGAACGAAACTGGGCCAGATGCCGAGCCGCCAGAGTTCTTTAGAAGCTCCTTTGATGAGCGGATGCGCGAGAGGTTTAGACCAGCGCCTGAACCGCCCTTGAAGATCATTCCTTCTTCGCGGTACCAGTTCAAGATTGAATCCATCGAGTCGTCGACCGACAAGATGAAGCAAGCTGAAACCTGCTGCGGGCTCTTGGTGCCCACGTTGAACCAAACCGGCGAGTTGAACGCGAAGATCTGGTTTAGAAGCATGTAGGTCATCTCGTGCTCAAAGATGGTTGCGTCTTCTTCGGTGGCAAAGTAACCGTGGTCGCGACCAGCCTGAGTGTAAGTGAGAACTACTCGGTTGATTAGTTGGCGAAGGCTGTACTCGCGCTCCGAGGTTCCTACGGCACCGCGAAAGTACTTGGTAGTGACGATTGTGCTCGCGTTGATGCTCCAGAACTCTGGAAACTCTGCTCCGCGCTGTTCGAAGATCGTTTCACCGGTCTGCCAGTTGGTTTGAACCACGTCACGGAATTCCCAGGTGACCTGGTCATATGGGTGAACGCCTGGAGTGGTGTAAATGCGGTTGATGGTAATTCCCTTACCGGTACCGCCTGCTGAGCCCTGTGCCCCGCTGAAAGCTGTGTCAGTCACTGCTTTGCCTTTCTGATAACTGTTGTTTGAGTTTTTTAAATCTGTGGTTCTAAGTCGATGCCAGCCAACTTGTCTGTTTCTCTTTCGATTTTCAGCAAGCTAATTGCGGCTTCGAAGTCTTCCAACGTTTCCCATCCTTGGTAAACGCTGGCAAATCTCATGAAGGCAACTTCATCCAGCTGTCGAAGCGGTTCCAAGATCGCGAGGCCAACCTCGTGGGCGTTGATCTGAGCGGTTCCGGTGGCACGGATGGTTTCTTCAACCGTCTGTGCCAGAACTGCCAAATCGGCATCGGTGGCTGGCCTGCCCTGGCAGGCCTTGCGAACACCGTTTACGATCTTCTCGCGGCTGAATTGCTCCAGCACGCCACTTCTCTTCAGCACCATGAGACTGGCAGTCTCTGCGGTGCTGAAACGCTGATTGCACTCTGGGCACTCACGACGGCGACGAATTGACGCGCCATCATCTGAGCTTCGAGAGTCGATTACGCGCGAATCCGGGTAGCGACAGAACGGACAGTGCATGTTCCTAAGCCTCCAAATTGCTTGATTTATCCCGATTTTTACCAGTTATCCACAGATTTTGGGGAGTTATCCCCACAACATATAGACGTTTTTTACAGACCAGCCCCTATATCTTGTGGTTTTTGGGGTCAAGATGCAAATTATGGCATTCTTCGGCGTGTCGCGCAAATTGGGTCTTTCGCCATCGGCCAAGCCTGCTGGCCTTGGGGAATCAGCGACAGGTTAGCCTTGTTGTCTAACCCGAGGTGAATCCATGAATTTTGCAATTGAAAACGAGCCGTCCGATGCAATGAAAGCCGTGTTTCGCAGACACGCATCAGGCGTATCCGTGATCACGATGAACGGTGAAAATCTAAAGCCAGTTGGCTTCACCGCAACCTCGATGACATCACTCGGTTCAACCCCGGCTCTAGCTAGCTTCAATGTCGCAAGCGGTTCTGCTTCGTGGGTGCCGCTCAACTCAGCCACTCACGTTGCTATTCACACGCTCGGCATCGACAGCGAAGAGCTCGCTAAAAAGATGGCAGCTCCGCATGAGTTGCGATTCTTGGATGACGACTGGCAGCGCGGCCCACACGACCTGCCGATTTTTCGTGAAGCGAGCGGTGTGCTCATCGCGAAGATTCGCGAAATACATTCAATCGAAGCGAACGCTGTCGTGATCGTCGAAATTGAGCAGGGACTGATCGGCGCCGAATGCGATCCCCTGGTCTACCACCAGCGGGCTTACAAGACTGCTGTCGAGGTCAACTAAGTCGTCTCCACCGATGAATACCTTTGAGCCGAAAATTGATTTCAGTTCGGAGATTAACGCAACACTCAGTTTCACCGTCGGTTGCAACCGGAAGCGACTAGCAATCATGCGACCGGCGACCATATTGACAATCACTTCACTGTCGCCCGAATAGGCACGCAGGGTGCGATCCAGCTGTTCAAGGTTTTGCTTGGTTGCTTCTTCTTCACGGATGTGCAGCACAACGGATTCAGAACTGCCATCGACCGATTCGATTACTTCGATGCGTTGCGCATTAATGTTCTTGGCGTCATCGCGCTGACTCACACGACCGCGAATCATCACAATCTGATCGCTACTGATATTTCGCCCATATTCGGCGTAAGTCTTTCCCATCAGCATCACGGTGACTTCGCTGTCGAGGTCTTCGACGCTCACGATCGCATAGGCGTTTCCGGTGTTGCGCGCAACCTTGTGCTCGATTGCGGTCACCAAACCCGCGATGGTCAACACCTGTCCGTCCTGAATTCGCTCGTTCTCCTGCAGGTCGGCAAGCGAAATCTCACTGAAGCGCGCGATTTGCGACTCTCGCCCGGCCAAAGGGTGATCGCTGATGTAGAGACCGAGCATGTCTCGCTCGTAGGCCAACTTTTCGCGCTTTTGCCATTCGGGGCGATCTGGCACTTTGATGTCGAGCCCCTCCTCGTCGTCGAACATCCCAGAAAAGAGATCTACCTGCCCCTGCGCTTCTTTGCGCTTGGTCTGCATCTGAGCGTCAACGGCCTGTTCGTGAATTTCGGCTAGCGCCCTTCGCGTGTGTCCCAGCGAGTCGAAACCTCCGGCCTTGATGAGCGAGTCGATTGTCTTCTTGCTGCAGACCACCTGAGGCGCTTTCTTCAAAAAGTCGTTGAAGCTCTTGTAAGGCGACTTGGTTTGTCGGGTTTCAATGATTGCGTCGACTACGTTGTGACCAACGTTTCTGATTGCGCCGAGACCAAAACGAATGTCGCCACCGACCGCGGCGAACTCCCCCAGCGACTCATTCACATCGGGAGGAAGAACTTTGATTCCCAGTTTTCGACACTCGGATAGATAGATACCCAACTTATCTTTTGAACCACCAACGCTAGTCATCAGGGCGGCCATGAACTCGGCCGTGTAGTTTGCCTTTAGGTAAGCGGTCCAGTAAGAAATGACACCGTAGGCTGCGCTGTGCGCGCGGTTGAACGCGTAGTCGGCAAACGGAAGCAAAGTATCCCAGAGAGCCTTGACCGCCTCGGGCGAATACCCGTTGCGTTTCATTCCCTCTTGAAACTCGTCGTACATCTTGTCGAGTTCTTCTTTTTTCTTCTTACCCATCGCGCGACGAAGGTTGTCTGCTTCACCAAGCGTGAACCCGGCTGCCTTCTGCGCGGCCGACATAACCTGTTCCTGATAGACAATCAATCCGTAGGTTGGGTCAAGAATTTCTGAGAGCGAATTTTCTAACTCGGGATGAATCGATTCGTTTTCCTGCAGGTTGTTCTTGCGAAGCGCATACTTCGTGTGCGATTCCATTCCCATTGGTCCGGGGCGATATAGCGCGATCGCGGCCGAGATGTGCTCAAACTTCGAAGGTTTCATAAGTCTCAGCAAGCTTCGCATTGGCCCACCATCGAGCTGAAACACGCCTTGGGTGTCACCGCGAGATAGCAGATCGTAAGTTGCCTGGTCGCCGTTGAGATCAAGTTCTTCAAGAACTACGGTCTCTCCCCTGTTCGCTTTGATGTTCGCCAACGTGTCATCCAGCACGGTCAGGTTGCGAAGACCCAAGAAGTCCATCTTGAGCAGACCCAACGCTTCGCTCGACGGCTGATCGAACTGCGTGATGATTACGCCGTCTTCTTCGCGCTTCATCATTGGCATTACTTCAACGAGAGGAACCGACGACATGATTACGCCGGCAGCGTGCACAGACCAACCGCGCTTTAGCCCCTCGAGGCCTCGAGCCAACTCAAACACCTGAGCGGAGTCTTCGTCTTTCTCAATTAGCTCTCTGAATTCGGCAGCCTCTTTAAAACGCTCGTTTTTCTTGCCATCGATGGTTTTCTCAACCACCTCGGCGAGCATGACGTCGCGGCCGAGCACCATTTTTGGCAGCGCTTTGGTTAGTTTCTCGCCAACCGCGTATGGCATAGCCAAGACCCTGGCGGCATCCTTGAGGGCCTGCTTAGCCTTGATGGTATTGAAGGTGACAATCTGGGCAACGCGATCGGCGCCATACTTGGCGGTCACATATTTGATTACTTCACCGCGACCGCGATCGTCGAAATCGATATCGATATCGGGCAGGTTGACTCGAGAGGGGTTCAAGAAGCGCTCGAAGATTAGGCCGTGCTCAATTGGGTCGAGATCGGTGATCGCCATGGCCCAGGCGACGATTGCGCCGGCAGCCGAACCACGGCCGGGCCCAACGCGAACACCGTTGTTTCGAGCCCAGGCGATGAAGTCGGCGACCACGAGAAAGTAGCCTGAGAAACCCATATTGACGATAACGCCGATTTCATACTCGGCCTGGTCATAGTGGGCCTTCGGCACCTCTCCCGAGAAGCGCTTGGCCAAACCTCGGTGCACCTCTTTGGCGAACCAGCTGGCCTCGGTTTCACCCTCTGGCACCGGAAACTGAGGCATTAGTTGGCGTTTTTCGAATTTAACGTTCGATCTCTCGGCAATCAAAAGGGTGTTATCGCAGGCCTCTGGAAGGTCGGCAAACGTTCTGCGCATGTCGGCTGCCGATTTGACGAAATACTCTTCGGAATCGAACTTGAAGCGCTTGGTTTCATTCAGGGTCGAGCCGGTTTGCAAGCAGAGCAAGGCCTCGTGCGACTTGGCATCGGTGGCATGGATGTAGTGCAAATCGTTAGTGGCCAGCAACGGAATCGATAGCTCTTTCGAAAGCGTGACCAATTCCTTCATGGTTCGACGATTGATGCTTAGGTTGTGATCCATGATTTCGATGAAGTAATTGTCTTTTCCGAAAATCTCGCGCATCTCGCCGGCAATTCGTTTGGCCTCGTCATACTGACCGAGTCGCAGGCGCACCTGAATCTCGCCACCGGCGCAGCCCGAAGTGGCAATTGTGCCCTTGGCAAACTTGTTCAGCAGCTCGCGGTCGATTCTCGGCTTGTAGTAGATTCCCTCGAGCCACGAGTGAGAAGACATCTTGAAGAGATTGTGCATTCCCTCGGTTGTTTCGCTGAGCAATGTCATGTGGGTGTATGCGCCGTTACCCGAGATGTCGTCGTCGCCGCCATCGCCCCAGCGAACCGGTGACTTGTCAGTTCTGTGCGTGCCCGGAGTTAGATATGCCTCTAAGCCGATAATCGGCTTAATGCCGACGTCCTTGGCCGCGGTGTAGAACTCATAGGCACCGTGCATGTTGCCGTGGTCGGTCATTGCCACCGCTGGCATTTCCTGAGCAGCAACCTCTTTAACCAGTTGCTTGATCTTCGCGGCGCCATCGAGCATCGAGTAATCGGTGTGAACGTGCAGGTGCACGAATGATTCTGAATTAGTCATTTGCACCCACCCCTCTGCCTACTCGAGTATTTCGCAAGTTGTCAGACTAAACCCTAGTTGCTCTGCAACCGCTGAAGAACCGCGGCTAAGTCGCTGCTGTAGCTGCTTTCGAAGCTCACTTCTTCTCCGCTGGTTGGGTGCATGAAGCTAAGCCGCATTGCGTGCAGCCACTGTCGATCGATTTGCAAACGACTGGCCAGAGTTGGGTCTGCGCCATACATGGTGTCGCCAAGCAGCGGGTGTTTGAAAGCGCTGAAATGCACGCGAATCTGGTGAGTTCGACCGGTTTCTAAAACCACCTCGACGAGCGAGGCTGACGGGAATGCCTCGAGCAGCTTGTAGTGGGTGATCGAAGGCTTTCCATCGTTCATCACTGCGAACTTGAACTCGGCCTTCGGATGACGGCCAATCGGAGCATCAATGGTTCCCTCGAAGGGGTCTGGGTGGCCCTGAATCACAGCGTGATACACCTTGTGAACAGTTCGATCTCGAAACGCCTGTTTCAACCGGGAGTACGCGACTTCGGTTTTAGCGACCATCATCAAACCGCTGGTGCCAACGTCTAAGCGCTGCACAATACCCTGTCGCTCGGCGGCTCCAGAGGTTGAGATTCGAACCCCTTTCGCCATGAGTGCGCCGACGACAGTCGGGCCGACCCAGCCGACCGAAGGGTGTGCGGCAACCCCGGCAGGCTTGTCTACCACTACCAAATCTGTATCTTCATAGACGATGCGCAGGTCGGCTACGTCGGTTGGCTCAACAGCGAGTGGGTCGCGAGGCTCTGGCATCAACACTTCGAGCAACTGATCGGCCAGAACTCGCTGAGACTTGCTAACCGTCTCAGAGCCGCAAATCACTGCCCCCGAAGCGAGCAGGTCTGCTGCGGCCGAACGCGAAAGCCCGAGCATCTTGGCAAGTGCCGCGTCGGCCCGCTCACCCTCTAGCGAGGGCGGCACGGGTAGCAAGCGGCGATCAGTCATCTTTTGCTTTGCGAGGGCGACCGACATCATGTCCGAGAAGAACTAGCAGCGCCGAGAGAATTGCCATCGACACAATCGCAATGTCAGCAAGATTGAAAATCGGAAAGTTGAACGGAATTTGAATGTAGTCGACAACCTTGCCGAGTCCGGCGCCTGGGCTGCGAAACAATCTGTCTATTAGATTGCCCACTACCCCACCGAGCATGACCGCTGCGATGATCGACCATGCTGTCGACTTTGATTTGAAGGCAATAAACCAAATCAGCGCAAGCGTTGCCACACTAGAAATCAAGGTGAACAATCCGGTGAAGCCGAATCCGAGTGAGAATGCAGCCGAGTCGTTGAGAATGTAGGTCAACTTCACCACTTCGCCCAAGAATGGACGAACCTCATACATGTCGAACTCAGCAACAATAAAGTTCTTGATCAGCTGGTCAGCCACAGCGATGAGCGTTGCGACCGAAATCGCAGCGAAAGTGACAAACGATTTGCTTCGAAATGAAAAGGCCATCAGTTAGACAACCCTGTCATCAACTGGAAAATGGTTCGCTTGAGTTTTGACCGATTTGATAGGTCTGACCGGCTTGACGACCAAAGTCAGAACCGGAGTTTGGATTTTCGCTGGTTGCCTGGTGTTCCAGGTCTGCGAGTTGAGCCTCGATGTAGGCCTTGATTTTGATTCTGTACTCGCGCTCGAAACTCTTCAGTTCGAGAATTGTGTGCTCGAGCATCGCCCGTTCCTGCTCGAACTTACTCAGCTCAACGCGCTGCTGCGCCTCAGCCTCGCGAATCACGCGGGCCGCGGTTGCGTGCCCCTCAGCAATCAATGCATCGCGCTTGCTGATTCCTTCGCGAACGTGATCATCGTGCAACTTGCGCGCCAACTGCAAAAGGTTGTTGGTGCTGTTGCCATCAATCTGGGATGGGTCGGTGGCTACCGGGAAGCTGCTCGGAGCTGGCTCGCTCAGGGTGGTCAGCGAACCGAAGGTTGGCACAGCCGGCTCTGAAGATGTGAGCTGGTTGGCAAGGCCTGCGCCGCTGCGCTGCAGTTCGGCTATGCGGGCCTCTGAGGCCAGCAGACGCTGGCGCAAGTCTTCGTTTTCAAGGTTGAGGCGACGCAGTTCAACGACGATCTCATCGAGAAAGTCATCTACTTCGTCTTGGTCGTAACCTTCGCGAAACTTAGTCGGCTGAAAACGCTTGTTGACTACGTCTTCTGGAGTAAGCGGCATTTTTACCTCTCTTGTTCGGGCTCTTCAAGATTACCCCAGCCGAGGCGGCCAAGGGATTGCCTGTGAGTTTGAGCTAGAGAAGCCTGGACAAAAGGTTTTGCAAGAAAGTTGTGGCCAACAGGGTTAGCGTCCAGCCGAAATCAAGAGCGATTGACCCGACCCTGATTGGTTTGATGAAACGGCGAACGAACTTAAGCGGAGGATCGGTGACCGTCATCACGATTTCGACCGGAATCAGCAGCAGACCCTTGGGTCTCCAGACCGGATTAGTCGTGAGAATAAAGTCGATAACAAATCTGGCGATGAGAATCCAGAAATACAGCTGAAGCAGCCATATCAGCGCCAGAACAACCAGTGTCATTGGTTACGGGCGAATGAGCAGGCCGTCAACTACGTCCTCGGCAGGTTCAGGGTCGTTGATTCCAACGTGAACCGGAGTTAGTAGGTAGACGTGCTTGGTGATTCGCTTGATGTTGCCAAGCAGCGCTAGCTTGAGGCCAGACATGAAGTCGACCATGCGCAGCGATTCGGCATCGCTGAGCTTTGCCATGTTGACGATTACGGTCACGCCTTCGCGGTAGTAGCTAGCAATCTCTTCACCCGAACCAAGGTAAGAATCTGGCTCGATCGAGAAAATTTCGTTTGGTTGTTCGGTGTTTGAACGACGCTTGTGCAATTGGGTGATCTTTGCGACGTTTGGTGTGCGCTCGGCAGCACCCGGGGTTGGGCGGGTTGGTGCTTGCTCGGCTTCTTCGCCAAAGCCAAGCCAGCCGCTAACCGATGTAATAAGTCCAGCCATGATGGTCCTCCTTGTGTAAACCTTAACCTTCAGGATATGGCTAAAGGTTGCGTTTACCCGTGATTACCGAACCAATTCGTAGGTGTGTCGCACCGAAATCTATGGCTTCTCTGAAGTCCTCCGACATGCCCGCCGAGATAGCAGTGGCCCCTGGAATCAGGCCTCGGAGCGCTTGGCTGGCCTTGGCGATGGTTTCGAAGTCAATGCGAGGGTCTCGATCCAGGGCGGCGACGCCCATGACCCCCAAGACCTGAAGATTAGCCACGCCCTGGCAAAGCTCGGCGAAGGCCAGCAGGTTGGCCGGCTCAACCCCGCCGCGCCCGGGGTCATCCGTGAGATTCAACTGGATAAACCCGCCCGCCAGCGTGTTCTGCAGACTTAGCTCTTTTTCGAAAGCTGCGACCAGCGAGGCGCGGTCAATCGAGTGGATGATTCGGCTGTAGCTCAGCACCGACCGAACCTTGTTGCTCTGCAGTTGACCTACGAAGTGCCAGTTCACATCGCTCAGATCGGCGGTCTGTTCGGCCTTGGGCTTGGCCTCCTGATCGCGATTCTCGCCAAAGTCGCGCTGCCCCAGCGCATGCAGCTCACGAACCAATTCGGGCCCATGGTTTTTGCTGACCACGATTAGGCGAATGTCAGACTCGTCACGCGAGCACTGCCTAGCCCGTTCTCGAATGGCCTCAACTGTTGCGCCATAGCGCTGGGCCAAGTCAGACACGGCTGTTACTTAAGGAAGTCAGGTATGTCTAGGTCGTCGCCAAAGCTCGGAGTGCTCGGCTTCGGAAACTCAATCACATCGCCGCTGGTTTCAGCAACCGTCTCGATCACACCGGTGGCATCTGAAACTTCAGTGCGAGCAAAAGGATCAGTAGCTGGCGGAGTGCTTGGATCGATGTCGAAACCAAATCCGCTAGCCGTTGCTGCTGCCGTCGTTGCGCCAACTGTTGCGCCAGATAAATCGAATGTCGCTGGCTTTTCTTCGGCGGTGAATCTGCGCTCAATTGGCTTCGTGCGCTGGGTCGCCGGATCGAAACCAGCGGCAACCACGGTGATTCTGATTTCGTCGCCAAGGGTGTCATCGATGGTCGCACCGAAGATGATGTTTGCTTCTGGGCTTACCGCTTCGTTGACCATGCGAACTGCTTCGTTGACTTCGTGCAGTCTCATGTCTTGAGCACCCTGAACCAACATCAGCACGCCGTGCGCGCCATCAATTGTGGTCTCGAGAAGCGGGCTCGAAATGGCCGCCTCGGCAGCACGGATAGCGCGGTCTTCGCCCTTGGCTGTTCCGATGCCCATTAGGGCCGAACCAGCTCCCTGCATCACCGAGCGAACGTCGGCAAAGTCGACGTTGATCAAACCTGGTGTGACAATCAGGTCTGTGATGCCCTGCACACCGGCACGCAAAACATCGTCGGCAATGTTGAACGCTTCAACCAAACTGAGTGATTGATTGGTGTGATCTAGCAAACGCTCGTTAGGCACGACAATCAAGGTGTCGACCTCTGCGCGCAGTGCTTCGATACCGGCGTTGGCGTTTTCTGCGCGACGCTTTCCCTCAACGGCAAATGGCCTGGTGACCACACCAACTGTCAAAGCACCGAGACGCTTAGCGATTTTCGCAACGACTGGCGCAGCTCCGGTTCCGGTTCCTCCACCAGCACCGGCTGTGACAAAGACCATGTCTGAGCCGCGCAAAGCAAGTTCAATTTCTTCTTCGTGATCTTCAGCGGCGCGCTTGCCGACCATAGGGTCTGCTCCGGCGCCGAGTCCGCCGGTGAGTTCTCTTCCGATGTCGAGCTTGACATCTGCTTCACACATGATCAGGTCTTGAGCGTCGGTGTTAATCGCGACGAACTCAACTCCGCGCTGGCCTTTTTCAATCATTCGATTGACGGCGTTACCTCCGGCACCGCCGACGCCAACAACTTTGATTACCGCTAGGTAATTCTGATTCAAACCCACGAGATTCCTCCGACTAAGAAAACGCAATGCACCCTAGAGCCGACCTTAAACCTCTACATGAGGCTTAAAGTGCGCGAAATGCTTTCGACTGCGCCTAGAAACTACGGCCTGAAAGGTTCTATCCAGTGCACATCCGTGGGCGTGTCTTAGCGGTAGCGCACCACCGGCGCGGTGGGTGACGAGACGTCGAAGGTCACTCGATCGGTGACTTTTTGGTTCGCTACCAGGGCCGCTAAAACCTTCGATTTGAGAGTGCTTTGGCTGGCGTCGCCCCAGATGATTCGCTGACCCGAATTGCCTCGCAACTGCATTGTGACATCGTCTTTAGACTTCGCGTCGATCTGCGAAACTCTCGGCAGCAAACTTGCCGGCAGGGCCAACAGCACATCTATTGCGAGAGCAAACGATTTGCTGTCTTTTGGTTCGCCCGTCGAGGCCACGCGCGGAAACTCATCACGGAAGCTGGCTTCGCCAACTCGCACGCCTGCGGGGTCATACAGGTAGCTCACTCCCTTGATGTCGACAATCGCGATCGGCTGGCGCTCAGAAATAGCCACGTGCAATGTGTTCGGCAACTCGCTCACCAGAGAAAAACTCTCGATTAGCGAAAACTTGCTGAGCGATTCGGCAACCGCCTGGCTCGACACCAACGGCAGCGGAACCCCGAGCTGCGATTTAACCGCCTGCTCGACTGCCTTCTTGGAGACTTTAGAGACGCCGGTCACACGGATGTTCTCGACGGCAAGCAGTGGGGTGAACACCGTGGCTAGCACCAGCAAAACAAGCGCAAGCAAGGATGCCAGAAGTGAAAGAGCAATCACGCGAAATTGTTTTGGCTTGGCCTTGAAGCGAACAACTGTCGACTTGGTGTTCTCACTTATCTTTTTGAACTTCGCCGGTTTCGAAACGGTTATGCCGCCAACTCTCGAAGGTCGCTGGCGGGTCTTGTTCGGCGTCGATTGCGGCCGAGATGGTCTCTTCAATTTAGGCCTCTAGTGCTTCAATCAACTGAGGAACCATGCGATAAACATCACCGCAGCCCATCGTGATGATGAAGTCGCCCGCGCCGGCGAGTTTGGCGGCAACGGCTGGTGCGTCATCCCAGTTTGGAACGTAGTGAACCTTGGAATGATCTGCAAAAGAATCAGAGACCAAGGCGCCGGTAACACCTGGCTCCGGATCTTCACGCGCGGCATAGATGTCGAGAACAACGACCTGATCGCTGAGCGCGAGCGCCTCGGCGAATTCGGCGTGCATTAGGCGGGTTCTGCTGTAGAGGTGGGGTTGAAAAACGGTAATCAATCTTCCGGGGCCAACCACTGCTCGAGCTGCCTTCAGTGCCGCAGCCACCTCGGTGGGGTGATGAGCAAAGTCATCGTAAACGCTGACACCTCGGCGTTGCGCGTGCAATTCAAAGCGACGCTCGGTTCCTCTGAAAGAACAGATGGCAGCCAGGGCTTGCTTGGCATCAAAGCCGAGCCCAACCAAAACGGCAAGTGCACCGACGGCATTGACCGCATTGTGCTCGCCGGCGATGGTTAGTTCACCATTGAGTTTTTGACCCTCGTGCTCGACCGTGAAAGTCACCTCAGGCCCCGATGCGTCTGTGTCTGTGATTCTGAAATCTGCCTTGGCATCGAACCCAAAAGTCAGCACCCTGTCGTGCTTCAGCAAACGGGTGACTCGAACTGCGCCCGGGTCATCGCTGTTGATGACTACCAGCTCGCTGGCGGCCGAGGCAAAGTTGGCAAACTCTCGCTCAAAGGCGTCTTCGGTGCCGTAGTGATCGAGGTGATCCGCATCGACGTTCGTGATTAGCGCAATCGCAGTCTCGTAGTGCAAGAAACTGCCGTCTGACTCGTCGGCCTCGATTACAAAGATGTCTGAACTACCCTTGGCCGCCGAGGTGTTGAGCTGAGCAATTACTCCGCCGTTCACAAAACTCGGATCAACGCCCAACTTCAGCAGCCCGGTGATGATCATGCCGGTGCTCGTGGTCTTGCCGTGCGCTCCGGCGACAGCGACCACGCGATTCTTCGAAGTTAGGTAGGCCAGAGCCTGAGATCTGTGCAGCACGGGAATTCCACGCTCTTTGGCGAGAAGATATTCGGGATTAGTCGGCCAGAGCGCAGAAGTAACCACGACAGTGTCTGGATCTCCGAGGTGGCTTGCATCGTGACCAATGTGCACGATTGCACCGAGTTCGCGAAGCGCCGCCACATTTGAGGTGTCTCTCAAATCGCTGCCGGTGACTTTGTGGCCCATGCCGAGAAACATTTTGGCGATTCCACTCATGCCCGAGCCGCCGATGCCAACGAAGTGGATTGTTCCAAAGTCTTCGGGCACCGCTTGGGTGAAATCTGGCTTAATCATGATTGTTGACTCAAGGTTAGACCCGCTCCGCGCATCAAGCGGGCAAGACACCCTTTACCATGGCGAGCAATCGGTTGGTGCCATCCAAGTTGCCGCACTTCTTTGCAGCTGCAGCCATAGCTGCCAGTCGCTTCGAGTTCGAAATGAGTGGCACAAGTTGGTTTGCGATGTAATCACGGCTGAAAACCGAATCTGCAACCGTCAGCGCACCGCCGGCCGCCAGCACCTCCGCAATGTTTTTCGCCTGCTCTCCGTTGCCGACCGCGTATGGAATGTAGAGCGCCGGCAAACCTAATGCCGAGAATTCAGAAACCGTGGACGCTCCGGCACGCGATACAGCAAAGTCGGCGGCGAGAATCGCTAAATCCATTCGGTCACAGTATGAGATTCGCACATACCCCTTGCGCTTTACCGGAGCTAAATCGGAATTACCCCCGACGATGTGCAGAACTTGAATTCCGGCAGCCTCGAGCACAGCAATCGAAGAGTCGAGAATCTGGTTGATCTTCAGCGCTCCAAGCGAACCACCGGTGACGAGCAAGGTTGGCGCATCGGCAGCCAGACCAAAGTGTTTGCGAGCCTCGGCCACATTCGCTTTGGCCGACACTCGAAGAATCTCTTCTCGCAGCGGCATACCGGTGTGAACAGAGTTAGGCAGGTCGGTGTTCTTGAAGGCAACCGCCACCCCTTCGGCAAATCGCGCTCCGAGCCGGTTGGCTAGCCCGGGCAGCGCATTTGCCTCATGAATAACCAGCGGCACTTTCTCGAGCGCAGCCGCTAGATACGCCGGAGCACTGGCATAACCGCCAAAGCCAACAACGACATCAATATTGCGGTCTCTGATCTCGCGGCGGCATGCTCGAACGGCCTTGGCGAACTTGGCAAAGAACCTGAGCGCATAGGCGTTTGGGCGACGCGGAAATGGCACCTTTTCTATGGTGAGCAACTCGAATCCGCGCTCGGGCACAAGCCTGGCCTCGAGGCCCTCGGCCGTGCCAAGTGCATAGATGTTCGCGTCGGGCTGGTCTTGCCTAATCGCCTCGGCAAGCGCAAGCAGCGGGTTTACGTGACCAGCTGTTCCGCCACCCGCGAGAAGATAGCGCATCAGCGTGCAACTCTCACCCTGCTAGTGCGTCGAACCGGTGACGCCGGCCCGGCGAGTGAATTTCGACGTTCGATTCCCAAAGCAATGCCCAGGGTGGCCAGGGTCACAAATAGTGAGCTACCTCCGGCAGATATGAGAGGTAGCGGCACCCCAAGCACCGGAAGGAAGTTCAGCACGACACCGATGTTTACGAACGCCTGAATAGTTATCCAAGAGACGATGCCATACATCACATAGCGCTCGAAGACTCTTTCGGTTCGGTTGAGAATTCGAATCATTGACATAGCCAACAGAACGAAAAGCAAAATCAGAATCGATGCACCAATCAAACCCCACTCTTCGCCCACAACCGAAAAGATGTAGTCGTTGTCGACCATCGGAATCCAGTTCCATTTCATCTTCGAATCGCCAAGCCCGGTGCCGCCGATGCCGCCAGCGGCAAGCGCCCAAATACCGTGCCTCGCCTGCCAGGTGGCCCCGGCAACATCAACCGCATCTGGATTCAGCCAGGCTGCGATGCGGGTGCGTCTCGATCCCATGTTTGCAAAAATCAATGCACCGGCTGCGGCAACGCCGAAGATCGCCAAGGCGTATCGGTTTGGCATTCCAATCAGCACCATCGTGACTAGCGAGAAGCCAAATATCACCAGCGCTGTTCCAAGGTCTGCGCCACCAAGAACTAAACCGGTAGAAATACCAGCGGCCAGGAGCGGCGCTGACCAGCCGTACTTGAAACTATCGAAGTACTCACGGCGCTGCGAAAGCATGCCGGCGAGCACTAGCACCAGACCAACTTTCAGAAACTCGCTCGGCTGAAAAGAAAGCTCACCAATTCGAATCCAGTTTTTGTTTCCGTAAACCTCGGTTCCAATGATGAGAACTAGCACCTGCAGACCCAGCATGACCAAGAAGTAAAAAGGTGAAAGCCTCTGAATAACCGCTATCGGAAGGCGAGAAAGTATGCCCAGGGCGACAAATCCAAGAACCGCCCAAATGGCCTGGCGAAAAAAGACAGAGAGAGCGCCGTCACCGTTGCCGAGTGAGGTCACGTAAGAGGCGCTAAGCACCATAACCAAGCCGAAAACCACAAGCAAGAAGGTGATGCCCAGAAGGTTGTTGAAGTCGCGCGATTGACCCCTGAAGGTCACGTTGATCCAACCGCTTACCGCGCCGGCAACTTTGTGCATCAGTTGAGCTGGCGTGACTGCGCTCGCAGCCTTG
>JBEAWS010000072.1:0-3421 GCA_041160185.1 Actinomycetota bacterium | reverse complement strand
GTTACAACTTCGGCGCTAAAAGTTCCAGAAAAACATCACGCACTCATTTCGGTCGTCTCGCTTGTGGTGCTTTGCCTGGTGATGCTGATTCTCGCGGTTGCATGGCACTGGGTTGTGGTTGCCATCGTTTGGTTCATCGCAGGTTTCTTCAACGCGGGATTGAACGCCTATGGCATCTCGCTGATTATGAACCGCACCCCAGAGGAAATCAGGGGTCGCGTCATGGCCTCGGTTAGGGCGATGTTCTCGACCGCCTCGGTGGTCGGTATGGGTGTTGCCGGCCTTTTGATTGCTGGCTTCGGCATCAGAAACGTGTTTGGAGCGGCCGGAATTGCCTGCGTGGTGATTCTCGCTCTGCTGGCACCCGCGGTTTTGAAGGCCAGTCGCAGGCTAGTCGACTAGCGGCTCTCTGTCTGGGCCAAACTCCCAGGCCAGCTCGGTGATCTTGCTCTTGTCTACCAGCGGGGTCGCCGCGGCAAAATCATTCGCGACGATCTCAATGATTCTCGCCGCCGATTCACCCGGATAGGGGCTTGCCGCCGCGCGCAGACGGGCAATTTGCGCCGAGTAGTCGCCGAGGCCGTTCTGCCTGATTTCGTCGAAGCGTTCGACAAACTCGGAGAACTCGCTGATGCGCCAGTTCGCCTCGACGGCGATTTCTCCAATCGGTGAAAACTTCCAGTGATCCTTGTTTTCGAGATACACGGCCGGCTTGTTTGCCACCAGCGGATACTCGCCGATGAACGAGATTCCATCTGTAAGCAGAAGATCGCATGACATGAAAATCTCGGCGAAATCTCCGCCGGTTTCGATTTGAGTGTTCGGCAGCGCGTTCCAATCTTCGAGCCAGCGCGAAAGCTCGGCTTCGCCAACAACCTTGCGTTCCACCAGGGTGCCAAACATAAATGGATGCGGCCTCATTACAATGTCTATGTCTGTGTGGTGCTTGGCAAAATCGAGCATCTCTTGGTGCATCGATGCAAAAGTTCCGAAGTTCAACCAGTGTGGCGAGTAACTGTGATGCGGAGCCCAAACCAGTGTGTAACGTTCGTGTGGTTTCGCGACCGCTCGCGAAACCAGTGAGTCGAGCTTCGGCGAGCCCGTTAGGTGAACGTGCGAGTTGCCGCGCGAGTTGCTTGAGTATGCATCGATCACGGCGGCATCCTGGGTGAAGATAAGTGAAGACAATTGATGTGATCGTTGCGTGTATAGATAAGGTGCAACGCCGTCATCACCCGGCTCGTTGACCAGCGCGAAAGAGTAGTAGGGCACTTGGCAGACCTTGGTGAACTCGCTCAGTTGTTCTGCGCGATAGCCGGGTTGATAGTTGCGCTGCCACGGATAGTTCAAGAAGACATAATCAGGAGCCAGCTCGCGCAGTTTCTCGAGACCAACTTTCGAGTCTTCGAAGTCGAAGCGCAGGTGGGCGACTTTCTGAGAGTCGTAAAACTCGCTGACCCGGTCTTCGCCCGAATAGTCGGTTTCGCCGGTCAGCCGTCTCGGAATGCTGATCACAGTTGGCTCGAAGCGGGGGTCGGCGAGCATCTGGCTGTAGATATCGGCAAGGGCATCCCAGGCTTCTATATAGAAGCTGAGAAAGACCACTCTTATAGGCCGGCTGGAGTTCATAGACTCTAATTATGACCAACCCAACATCACGAACCATCTTCTCGAGCCCGCAAAAAGCCTTTCAAACATTCGCAATTGGTGAGGCGCTCACCTGGTCTTTCTTGCTGGGAGCGCTGGCTTTTCGGGCCCTGGTTGGGCTGCCGCCGACTCTGTTTGCTTTCATCGGTGGCACGCACGGAGCCATGTTCTTGGGTTACGCGGTGATGGCAGCTCTGGTCGGCGTAAACCAGCGCTGGAGCTTTGGTCGAATCGTTTTGGGTGTGCTTTTGGCTATCGTGCCATTCGCGACACTTCCGTTTGAAAGAAATCTTGCCAAGAACGGATTGCTCGTGGGCGCTTGGCGTTTGCAAGCAACCTCAAACCCGCGTGACCAGCACTGGTTCGATCGACTTTTCCGATGGTTTTTGAACCGACCTCTGCTTCTGGCCGCAACCTTGATTGTTGTCGTGTTGGCAATCTTCACAACGCTGCTTAGCCTCGGCTCACCTACTGAGTGGGGCAACTAACTTTGAGCGACCTAAACGAAATAGGCGAGCGCGATGGTTGGCGCTGCTGGTTGTGCGATAAACCGGTTGACCCAGATGCCTCTGTCAATTCAGATTTAGGCCCCAGTGCCGATAGCTTCGCACTTGCCAAGGCAAAGAAAGGTGCATCCGGTGGCGAACGACTCGCGCATCGCATGTGCAACACGATGAAAGGCAAGCACGCTCCGGTGGTTGCCTGGCCAGAAGATTTGCTCGCCGCCGAACCAGCGCCAATTGTCGAAACCGTCGAGCGCCTAACTCGAAAAGGCGGGCGCGAACTGGTTGCGCGTTTTTCGAGCGAGGCCGATGCCGAGCGCGCATCCGTGTGGTTGTTAGATCGACTTTCGCGATTTGCGCCCGATGCAGAATTTGACACCCAGGTGAACCCCGGCGGCGGTCAGTTCATGCTGATGTTGCGAAAGAACTAAGAAACAGACTTCTTTATGAGAGCAGAAAGCTCTTTCTCAACCGCGCCTGTCCACTTGATCACGGCAAACGAGGTTGCCCACATTGCGCCGGCATCTAGGTTTGCCTGCTCGTTGAATCCGATGGTCGAGTAGCGGGTCTTGAACTTGCCGGCGTCCTGGTAAAACAGAATCGCTTTGCCTTCATCGTTTGCGAATGCTGGCATGCCATACCAAGTCTTGGCCCAGAGCTGCGGCGCAACCTTCTTGACCAGTGCATGCAGTTTTTCGCCAATTTCGCGATCTGCCGGGCTCATTTTTTTGTAGGCAGCGAGCACCTCTTTGAGAGCTGCTTCTTTGCTGGCGTTGGCCTTCTGCTCTTTCGCTCGCGCTCGCATTGCCGCTTTTTCTTCGGGTGTGAACGTTTCGGTTGCTTTCTTGGTTGCCATTAGCGCCTTTTCTCTCGGCTTCAAGCCTAAACTGCAACTAAACCGTCGAAGGAGACACCATGGCCAAGAAAATCAGAGACACGGAGACCCAGCTCAAGAGACTGCGCGTCTACAACATAATTGCGGCATTCGCCCACCTGGGTCAGGCAGTCGCCATGATCGCCATCATCACAGCGCTAGACGCAAAGGCAAACTTTCCGGTTACCGCCGACTACATGGCCGGCCCTCCGGGCTCACCTATTCCACCAGAGCGCGTAAAGCTGTTCGATGTTGACATGGGCTACGGGCTCATCGGCTTCTTGATGCTGAGCGCCTTCTTTCACTTCTTGGTGGCCAGCCCGGCCTTCTTCAATCGATACAAGAATGGCTTGCTAGCAAACCACAACTACTTCAGATGGACAGAGTATTCACTCAG
>JBEAWS010000070.1:0-5227 GCA_041160185.1 Actinomycetota bacterium | reverse complement strand
AGAATACCCTTTCATCATGACTGCATTTCGCGAAAAAATCGGCAACATCGGATTTGGTTCGATGTATGCACAGTTCAATGGCATCGCTCTCGGTTCAGATGAGGCCTACCAAAAGGTTCTAGGTGCCCTGCACGTGGCCATGGATGAGGGCGTCACTTTCTTCGACACCGCCGACATCTATGCATCAGCCTGGAACACCTTCGGCCAGAACGAGCTTATGGTTGCAGATGCCGTGCGCACCTGGTCGGGTGCGGCAGAGCAAAAGGCAAAAATCGTGATCGGCACAAAAGCCGGCATCACCCGCAAACCGGGCGAGATTTGGGGCCGCAACGCGAGCGCCGATTATCTGCTTCGCGCGGCAGAAGCATCTGCCGGACGCCTCGGAGTTTCTAAACTCGATCTCTGGCAACACCACCGCACCGACCCGAGCCTTGGTTTCGAAGAGCAGGTGCAGAACCTCGACGCAGTGCGTCAGCGCGGCATTGTTGAACACATCGGGGTCAGCAACTACAGCGCCAAGCAACTCATCCGTGCGATGGAGATCTTGGGAACACCTGCCGAGGGCGGCATTGTCAGCGTGCAGAACCAGTTGAACCCCGTTTATCGCCAAGAGCTTGATGTGCTCGAAGTGTGCGAGCAGTACGACGTCGTTTATCTGCCATGGTCGCCTTCGAAGGGCGTAAAGGATCTCGAGTCGGTGTTCAGTTCAATCGCTGCCGATCAAGAAAAGTCGACTCACGCGGTAGCTCTCGCCTGGTTGCGTTCGCTTTCACCAAGCGTTGTTCCGATTCCTGGCGTCACCCGAGTCGAGACGGTGCTCGATAACCTGTCTGGTCTCGACATCAAGCTAAGCGATCAGGAGATTGCAGAGATCAACGAAAAATTGCCTGCAAGCCTACCCATGGATGCCGAGCTATTGGCCGACCAACCGAAGCACTAACTAAAACGGCGTTACTTAGCTGACTGCTTCTCTTTGATGCGAGCCGAGATTACGCTCGCGCCAGCTGAAACCGCGATAGACGCCACAATTACTGCCAGCGAGACCGTGGTTGGAATCTCGGGAGCCCACTCGATGTGCTCGCCGCCGTTGATGAATGGCAGCTCGTTCACGTGCATTGCGTGCGCCACCAATTTGACGCCAATAAAGGCCAGGATGAAGGCGATTCCATACTTAAGGTACTCGAGCCGGTCTAGCAAACCGCCGAGCAAGAAGTAGAGCTGGCGAAGGCCCATCAGGGCAAACACGTTAGCGGTGAAGACGATGAACGGGTCTTCGGTGATTCCAAAAATCGCCGGAATCGAGTCGAAGGCAAACATTACGTCGGTTGCGGCAATTGCCACAAACACGATCAGCATCGGTGTGAAAATCTTCCTGCCATTTACGAGAGTGCGAATTTTTGCGCCGTCGAAGTCTTTCGATACTTCAACGCGCTTGCGAAGCCAAAGAATAAGTTTGCTTTCAGACTCCTCTTCGTCACCGTGTGACCTGAAAGCCTGGTGCCATGCGGTGTAAAGCAAGAATGCGCCAAACACGTAGAAGATGAAGCTGAACGACTCAATGAGCGCAGCGCCAACCAAAATGAAGGCACCTCGCAGAATAAGCGCAAGAACTACGCCGACCATCAAGACTTCTTGCTGATACTTTCTCGGAACAGCGAACTTGGCCATGATGATCACAAAGACAAACAGGTTGTCAAGGCTGAGGCTGTACTCGGTCAACCAGCCGGCGAAGAATTCAGTAGCCCGCTCTGCCGAAAACAGTTGCCAGAGCAATAACCCGAATAGGCAGGCTAGCCCGGCATAGAAGACGATGAAAAGAGTTGATTCCTTTGCGCTCGGAATGTGCGGGCGCTTGAAGATTAGAAGAATGTCGAGCACCAAAATCAGGGTGATGACCACCATGGCAATGAGTTCGAAAGAAAGGTAAGAAAGCATAATTGGCTCAGTCTAGGTTGAACAGTCGAATTAGACGGCTAATAACTCAACAATCGCACTCTCAAACACTTCTTGGTGGCGGTCGATATCTGCCCGAGTCGTGGTTGGGCACATCAAAGCCATGTTGTGAAACGGAGTTAGCAAAACCCCTCGGTTGGCCAGATAGAGGTGCAAGAAGTCTTCAAGCTCGGCATCTGCCGATTCGAATGCTGCGGTTCCGTTCTTTGGATATGGCCTAGCAAATCGATATTCGGCCCTGGTGCCAAGTTGGTTTATCGACCAAGGCAGATCGAACCTATCGAATAGCTCGTTGACCCCATCGGTGAAGTAGGTGGCCAAATCGATCATCTTGTCGAAGGCATCCTCGGTGAGAACCTGCTCGAGGGTCGCTCGCATTGCGGCTACCGATAGCGGATTGCCGGCCAGCGTGCCGCCCACCCCGCCCATATCAACAAGGTCGAGGTCGGTGCGCGCCAAAACCTTCTCGGCGAATTCAGCGCTGAGACCGTAGGTTCCGGTTGGAATACCACCGGCAATGGCCTTGCCGATGACGAACACATCTGGCTCGAGGTGGTCGCGCCGAGTCATGCCGCCATAGCCGGCCGAGAAGGTGTGGGTCTCGTCGATAATCAACAACGTGTCGTACTTGCGTGTCAGCTCGCGAACGCCTTGCAGGTAGCCCGGCTCTGGCAGCACGATTCCGATGTTGGTGAGAGCCGGCTCCATGAGAACCGCCGCAACGTCGCCGCGCTTTAGTTGACGCTCGAGCCCGTCGAGATCGTTGAATTCGGCAACGCGAGAGGTCTCGGTGACATCAACCGGTGAGCCAACGTTGCCCGGGCGACTCATTCCCTCGCCATCTGGGCCAACGACAATTAGTGCTTCGTCGACAGATCCGTGATAGCAGTATGCGTTGAACAAAATCTTTGGCTTACCCGTGATGGCGCGAACCAGGCGAATTGCCCAGCGGTTTGCATCGGTTGCGGTTAGCGCAAAACTCCACTTGGCCATGCCGAAACGTTCGCTCAAGTTGGCAGCCACCCATTCGGCGTCTTCGGTCGGCAACATTGTGGTGAGCCCACCCTGCAGCTTTATTCGTTTTTCAATCGCAGCGACAACAACCGGGTTCGAGTGACCAGCCATCGCACCGGTATCACCCAGAGCGAAGTCAATGTATTCGTTCCCGTCGATATCCCAAATGCGATTTCCGAGCGCGCGATCAAGATAGATCGGAAATCCGCCGGCTTTCTTGTTCATCCAGGTCATCGGCACGCGGCCAAACAGGTGATCGGCTTTTTCGTAGGCCGCCCTCGACTTTGGGTTTCGCTCGGCGAATGTCTGCAGCTCGCGGTCATTGAGTTCGGCGAGTCTCGCTCGATTAATCACGGATGTCTCCTCGGGTGGGTCCCCCGTCGTGCGACCTCGCCCGACTACTGCCCGAATCCAAGAGGATATTCACTTTCTATCTTGGCACTTTGATGGCACGAAGGCCGCCAACTGCTACTTTGTGAACATGAACGCACTTCGCCATGTGGCCAGAATTCTTCTCGGTGTTGCCCTCACCTTCGCAGGCACGAGCCACCTAACCACCAACCGAAGCGAGTTCTTGGCTCAGGTGCCAACCTGGCTGCCGCTCGAACCCGACTTCGTGGTTGTGGCCTCTGGCGTGGTCGAAATCTTGCTCGGCCTCGGGCTCGTTTTCGTAAAGCGTTACCGCCAGCAAATCGGGGTGCTGACGGCGCTGTTCTTCATCGCAATCTTTCCGGGCAACATCGCTCAGTTCACAGAGCAGCGAGATGCCTTCGGCCTAAACACCGATGAGGCAAGGGCCATTCGGTTGCTATTTCAGCCCGTGCTCGTAATCTGGGCACTTTGGAGCACTTCGTCCTTTGGCTATCTGCGCACACTGCTGGGCCGCAAGAAGCGCTAGCCGCCGAAGGTCATTGCTGGCCCGCGAGCATAGAGTTAGACAGTGCTAAAGCGACTCATAACCATCTCGAGACCGGTTCTCTGGATCAACACCATCGGAACCACTTTGATGGCGGTCTGGCTGACCGGCGAGCTTTGGCGCTGGGATTCGATCTGGCTTTTGCTCTGGGTCACCCTGCCATTCAATCTTTTGATTTACGGCATCAACGACATTTTTGACCAAGAGACCGACAACATAAACATTCGCAAGGGCGGCTACGGCGGCGCGAAGATTGACCCCAAAGAGGTGCCCTGGATTGCCTGGGGCGTTGTTGTGCTTAACGCGCCGTTCCTGATTTTCTTTGCGCTCAACTATTCGGTCGAGGCAAACATCTGGATCTGGGCCTACAGCCTTTGCTTCTTGTTCTACTCGGCTCCTCCGGCACGTTTCAAGGGCCGCCCATTTCTCGACTCGATTAGCAACGCCGACTACGCGTTTCCGCTTGCAATCATTCCGCTAGCGCTTGGTGAAGAGCCTCTTTGGCTTGCTGTTTTCGCTCTGATGGCATGGAGTTTGGCGAAGCACACCTACGATGCAATTCAAGATATCGAAGAAGATGAGTTCGTTGGAATCAAGACGACAGCGGTATACCTCGGCACGAAAAAGTCACTCGTTTGGGTTGGTTTCTGGTGGTTAGTCTCGAGCGTGATGTTTGCGTTCGTGAACATTCCGCTGGCTATTGCAAACGCGGTCTACGCCGGCTGGTTGATTTGGCTGATTAGTCGCGACAACTCGGCGAAGAACGCAAAACTTGTTTACAAGTATTCGGTGGCATTTCCATATGTCGTCGGAACCGTTGCCGGTTTTCAAATCGTCGCCTCGATCACGCTAAGCATGCTTAACGTATGGTGAAAGTTGTTATCGTCGGGGCCGGGCTTGGTGGCCTGACCGCAGCAGCTCTTCTGGCCAAAGCCGGTCACGACGTCACGGTTCTTGAAAAGAACTCTTGGATAGGCGGCAAGTCTCGCCGCATCGAAGTTGCTGGCCAGCGAATCGATACCGGGCCCTCGCTCGTGACCTTTCCGGCGGTGCTCGATGAGCTGTTCTCGCGATACGACAATCTCGGCTCTTCCAGCCAAGCATCCGCGATCGCCGACCTGAAACTCGAACGCTTGCCAGAGGTTGGAAAGTATTACTTCAGAGACGAAGTCGTCAACCTGCCGGTCGAAGCCTCTCATCCGTGGCACGAGGCCTGGGCTCGATTCGATCGCGAACACGGCCACCTCGGCCCACAAATCGTGAAACTGCTAACCGCCGACCCGTTCGACGCCAAGACCCTGCCGGCGGTCACAGCAATCACCAAGAACTACGGTGTTCGACTCT
>JBEAWS010000127.1:0-3901 GCA_041160185.1 Actinomycetota bacterium | reverse complement strand
GCTTTGGCGCATTGGTTGCCAACGATCGAATTGACCTTGTTGTCGAACCCGGAGAGATTCACGCGCTGCTCGGTGAAAACGGCGCCGGCAAGAGCACACTCATGAATGTTCTCTACGGTCTATACCAAGCCGAAGAAGGAACGATTCTTCTCGACGGAGTTCAGCAAAACTTCAAGGGTCCGGGCGATGCCATGGCAGCGGGCATCGGCATGGTTCACCAGCACTTTATGTTGATTCCCGTTTTCACGGTCGCCGAAAACGTAGTGCTCGGAAATGAACCGACGAAGCGGCTCGGGGTTCTAGATCTAGATGCAGCTCGCAAAAGAGTTCGTGAACTTTCAGACCGTTTTGGTTTCGATGTTGACCCAGATGCACTTGTTTCAGATTTGCCGGTTGGCGCTCAACAGCGAGTGGAAATCATCAAGTCGCTGATTCGCGACGCAAAGATTTTAGTTCTCGACGAACCAACCGCGGTGCTTACCCCGCAAGAGACCGACGAGCTAATGCAGATCATGCGAGACCTCGCAGCCGCGGGAACCTCAATCATCTTCATCACTCACAAGCTGCGCGAAGTGCAAGCCGTTTCAAACAAGATCACCGTTATTCGTCAGGGCAAAGTTGTTGGCCAAGCAAAGCCAACCAGCACTGCCGGCGAACTAGCCACCATGATGGTCGGCCGCGAGGTCGATCTCAAGGTAGACAAGTCAGCCGCAAAGTTGACGGGTGACTACACGCTGAGCATCGAAGACATCCATGTTGAAGATGACCGCAAGCAACTTGCAGTGAATGGAGTGACGCTTAGCGTTCAAGCCGGCGAGGTTTTGGCAATTGCCGGAGTGCAGGGAAACGGGCAAACCGAACTCGCAGAAGCGCTGCTGGGTCTTCGCCCGGTCATCAAGGGGCGCGGTTCAATCTCGCTGAACGGCAAGCACATTGAGGGGCAGTCGGTTCGCCAGCGACTAGAGGCCGGCATCGGCTATGTGCCAGAAGACCGCAAGAAAGACGGTCTGGTAGGCGAGTTCACCATCGCCGAAAACCTGATGCTCAACGGCTCTTACGGCAAGCCGTTTGCCAAGGGTGTGGCCATCGACTTCGCCAACCGCGACCGCATTGCCGGCCAGCTAATCAAAGCCTTCGACGTGCGCACCCCCTCGGCTAACACCCAGGCTCAGAAGCTCTCGGGAGGCAACCAGCAGAAGGTCGTTGTCGCCCGCGAACTGAGCCGAGAGGTCAAGCTGCTGATTGTCTCGCAACCGACTCGCGGCGTTGACGTTGGGTCGATTGAGTTCATCCATGAGCGCATCGTTGCCGAACGCGACGAGGGCAAGGCCGTTTTGCTCATCTCAACCGAGCTCGACGAAGTGCTCGCTCTCGCCGATCGAATTGCCGTTATGTATCGCGGAAAAATTGTGGGAATTGTTGACGCAAACGTGTCACGCGAAACCCTCGGAAAGATGATGGCTGGTGTTGCCGCATGAGTAAGAAAAAAGTAGCCGTCGAAACTGTGGAGAATGAGTCGACCTCGAGTCAGGTGCTTCGCGAGATTTTGACTGGCTCGCCGGTGCGAACCATTCTCTCGATCTTTGTCGGCTTTGCCGTCGGTGCAATTTTCATGGTGGTCTTCAACCCAGAGGTGCTCAAGTCATTCGGATACTTCTTCGGTCGCCCCGGTGACACGTTCGCCGCGATGGGCAAGACCATCGGCGATGGCTACGGCGCGCTATTCCGAGGCGCAATCTTCAACACGCAGGCCGATGACTTTGCCATTGCAATTCGACCGATAACCGAAACGCTTCGCTTCGCTGCGCCACTAATCCTGGCTGGACTCGGTGTTGGTCTCGGTTTCAGGGTCGGCCTATTCAACATCGGTGCCGTCGGTCAGATGGCATTCTCGCTAATCGGCGTTACCTGGGTAGCAACTCAGATTCAGTTGCCATTCGTGATTCACACAATCGTTGCTGTGCTCGTTGCAGTGATCTTCGCGGCAGCCTACGGTGCGATAGTTGTCTTCTTGAAAGCTCGCACCGGAGCGCACGAGGTCATCGTGACAATCATGTTGAACTACGTCGCGCTCAACCTGTTCTCATTCTTCTTGCGCACACCCGGCTTGCTGCTCGAAAAAGATGGCGGAGGCACACCGAAGGCCGACCCGGCTCTCGAAACCGCGGTTCTGCCAAACCTCTTCACCGACCAGTACCGCCTCAACTGGGGTCTGATCATCGCAATCGGTGCCACCTTCTTCTACTGGTGGCTCATGGAGCGCTCAACCATCGGCTACCGCTTCAGGATGGTTGGCTTCAACGCCAACGCAGCCCGCGCTGCCGGCATCAGGGTCGAGCGAACCTTCGTCTGGGCCATGGCTGCTTCGGCTGCCTTTGCCGGCCTGGCGGGCGCAAACCAGGGTCTAACGGCCGTTGGTGGAGTTACCCCGTCGATTCACGCCAACATCGGCTTTGACGCCATCACCGTTGCGCTTCTCGGTGGCTCGCGAGCCGGCGGCATTTTTGCCGCAGGCCTTCTCTTCGGTGCGTTCAAGGCCGGAGGACCAGCCATGCAGGTGGTCGGTGTAGCCCCAGAAATTTTGCACGTGGTTCAAGCCTTGATCGTGATGTTCATCGCGGCACCGCCGCTCATCCGTGCGTTGTTTAGGTTGCCACAGCCGCCAAAGCGCAAGCCAATCTCAGAGTGGTTTGCAGCTCGTCTCGGCAAGGGCAGCGCTTCAACCGAGCAGAAGGTGAGCAACTAATGTCGCGCATCGAAGTTACTCCGGGCATGTTCTCGCAAGCCGAGCAGAAGAAGAGTCTCAAGGCTCCGATTGTCATGGCAATTGTCACGCTCTTCGCTTTTGTGTTCTTTGCAATTCTTGGCCCAACCGCAGTCGTAACTTTTCAGATCACCGAGAGCGATGCTTTCGTAACACTGCCTGATTTGGCGCTGCCATCGAATGCGCTTGGCTACTCGACCGCCGCACTCATGGTGCTCATCACCATCGCATCGCTCTGGTTCGGCGTGACTAAAAAGCGCGTGCCGCAAATGTTTGCGGTTGTCTACGGTCTGGTTGCGATTGTTGCTTTACTCGGATGGCTCGCCGCTGGCGCAGATGTTCCGGTTGGCTTCTTGCTCGGCAACACCCTCGTGCTCGCGCTGCCGATTATTCTCGGCGGTATGGGCGGCATCATGAGCGAGCGCGTTGGTGTCGTGAACATCGCAATCGAAGGCCAGCTGCTAACCGGCGCTTTTCTTGCCGCGGTAATCGGCAGCATCACCGGCTCGCTTTGGGTTGGCGTGCTTGCCGCAATGATCGGCGCTGCCTTGCTGTCGACAGTTTTGGCTTCGCTCTCAATCAAGTACCTGGTTGACCAAATCATCATCGGTGTGCTCTTGAACGTCTTGGTGATCGGTGTGACCAACTTCTTGTATTCGCAGGTCATCACCCAAAACAACGCGGGCCTCAACTTTCCGGGCACCTTCAACCGCATCGAGATTCCGATTTTGAGCCAGCTGCCGATCATCGGTGACGCCTTCTTCAACCAGGGCGCCATCGTCTACCTCACTTTCTTGATCGTGCCTGCTCTCTGGTTTGTGCTGTTTCGCACCAAGCTCGGCCTTCGCGCTCGTGCGGTTGGCGAACACCCGCTTGCCGCTGACACCGTCGGAATCAACGTGGGCCGCACTCGCTTCTGGTGGGTCACCATCGGCGGTGCCGTGGCCGGTCTAGGTGGCGCTGCCATCACGGTTGGCAACGTCGGTGCTTTCGGTCGCGAGATGACCGGCGGTCTGGGCTTCATCGCCCTCGCCGTGGTTATTCTCGGCCGTTGGCAGCCGCTCTACGTGTCGATTTCGGCGCTGCTCTTCGGCTTCGCGATCATCATGCGAATCTGGTCTAACCAGATCAACCCGG
>JBEAWS010000012.1:0-4415 GCA_041160185.1 Actinomycetota bacterium | reverse complement strand
ACCAGAACACCCGACTCGCACCGAATAGTTTCGAATGGGACTTCTCGACTACCTGCGCAAGAGTATGCGCAAGCGCTCAGGTGGCGCTGGCGGCGCACTAGGCATTTTCAACGAACTGTATAACCCGAGTGCCCACTCGGCACAAATAATCGTTGAAGAACAGCAGCGTGCCGTCGTTCCTAAGCCTTCACCATCTGACAAAGATTTAGAGAGCATGAAAAAAGACCCCGCCAAATAAGCGGGGTCTTTTTTTGAACTCTTTAGACTAGGGCAGCGTTTCGAGCAACGATTGTGACAACGTCGTGCTCGATCGACAAGAATCCATCCTCTGCAGCAGCTGTCAACTTCTCGCCGGTTGGCAAAGTAATGCGAACCTCTCCGGCTGCCAGAATCGCAAGCATTGGCTCGTGGCCAGGAAGCAAACCGATTTCGCCCTCAACGGTTTTTGCAATAACCATCTTGGCCGAACCAGACCATACGGCCTGATCGGCTGCCACTAGCTCTACGCGCAAAGTCTTGTCAGACATTACTTGCTGCCTGATTCCTTCTGCAGACGAGCGTAGTTCTCCATAACCATGTCAAGGCCACCAACGTTGAAGAAGGCCTGCTCTGGAATGTGGTCGAACTCACCGCCAGCAATCTTGCTGAATCCCTCAATCGTGTCTTTGATTGGCACGGTTGAACCTGGCACACCGGTGAACTTGGTTGCCATGTAGGTGTTCTGAGACAAGTACTGCTGAATGCGGCGTGCGCGTGAAACGGTGATCTTGTCTTCTTCAGAAAGCTCCTCAACACCAAGGATGGCGATGATCTCTTGAAGCTCTTTGTTCTTCTGCAGAATTCGCTTGACTGCGGTTGCTGTCTCGTAGTGATCCTTGCTGATGTAGCGAGGGTCAAGAATTCGCGAGGTCGAAGTCAACGGGTCAACCGCTGGGTATAGACCCTTCGATGCGATTTCACGAGAAAGCTCGGTGGTCGCATCCAAGTGGGCAAAGGTGGTCGCCGGAGCCGGGTCGGTGTAGTCGTCGGCAGGAACGTAAATCGCCTGCAACGAGGTAATCGAGTGACCACGGGTTGAAGTGATGCGCTCCTGAAGAAGACCCATCTCATCGGCCAAGTTCGGCTGGTAACCCACGGCTGAAGGCATGCGGCCTAGAAGGGTTGAAACCTCTGAACCTGCCTGAGTAAACCTAAAGATGTTGTCGATGAACAAAAGCACGTCTTGCTTCTGAACGTCACGGAAGTACTCCGCCATGGTTAGTGCCGACAGAGCCACACGAAGACGCGTGCCTGGTGGCTCATCCATCTGGCCGAACACCAGCGCGGTCTTGTCGATAACACCAGACTCGGTCATTTCGTCGATTAGGTCGTTACCCTCACGAGTACGCTCACCCACACCGGCGAATACCGATACACCGTCGTGGTTTTCTGCCACGCGGTAAATCATTTCCTGAATCAAAACGGTCTTACCAACACCGGCACCACCGAATAGACCGATCTTTCCACCCTGAACGTAAGGGGTTAGCAAGTCGATGACCTTGATTCCGGTCTCGAACATCTGAGTCTTTGACTCGAGCTGGTCGAAGGCAGGTGGCTGACGGTGAATCGACCAGCGCTCGTTGACCTCGATCTTCTCGCCTGGCTTAGCGTTTAGAACATCACCGGTCACGTTGAACACGTGGCCCTTGGTGACATCGCCAACCGGAACAGAAATCGGAGCACCAGTGTCTTGTACGGCACCGCCACGAACGAGACCATCGGTTGGCTTCAACGCGATGGCACGAACTAGGTCGTCGCCCAGGTGCTGAGCAACCTCGAGGGTAAGAGTTGTCTTCTCGCCGCCCATGTCAATCACCGTGGTCAACGCGTTGTAGATGGCTGGGATGGCATCGTGTGGATACTCGATGTCGACCACCGGGCCATTTACTCGTGCGATGCGGCCAACGCCACCGGCTTTGACAGTCGACTTAGCGGCAGGCTTTGGGGCTGCTGCTTTCGCGGCTGGCTTTGCAGCGGCCTTTGCGGCTGGCTTCTTTTTGGTTTCGGCCATGTCTCTTTCTTTCTCTTAGTCCTGGTCGCCCTGTGAAGCCAGTGCATCGGCTCCACCAACGATTTCGGAAATCTGCTGGGTAATTTCTGACTGACGGGCCGCGTTGCTAAGGCGGGTGTAGTTCTTGATCAACTTCTCGGCGTTATCGGTAGCCGACTTCATGGCCTTCTGGCGAGCTGCGTGCTCTGAAGCCGCCGACTGAAGCATTGCGTTGTAGATGCGGCTCTCGACATAAACCGGCAGCAGCGCGTCGAGCACCTTGCTTACATCTGGCTCAAATTCGTAGAGCGGAAAGACATCGCCAGTTGAAGGCGCTTCTTCTGCTTCGACCACTTCTAGCGGGAGTAGACGAACGGTTTCTGGCTCCTGTGAAATCATCGAAACGAAGCGGTTGAAGATTAGGTGAATCTCGTCGACGCCGCCGTCGGCGAAGTCTTTCATGAATGCCTCGAGAACTGCCTCGGCAATTTCGTGCGCGGTTTCAACCTTCGGAAGGTCGGTGCCGCCAATCCATGAACGCACGCTCTCACGCTTGCGGAAACTGAAGTTGCTGACCGACTTGCGACCAACCAGGAAGTAAATGACATCTTTACCCTGTTCGCGCAAAAGTGTGGTGAGCTGCTCGGCTTCTTTCAGAACATTCGAAGAGAACGCTCCGGCAAGACCGCGGTCTGAGGTGAAGATCACCACGGCGGCGCGGTCGATGCGAGCCGGCTCGGTGGTCAGTGGGTGATCGACATTCGAGAACGTTGCAACCGCAGAGACCGCGCGAGTTACGGCACGCGAGTAAGGAGTAGCGGCGGCAACACGCTGTTGCGCCTTGGCAATGCGTGACGCCGAGATCAACTCCATGGCGCGAGTGATCTTCTTAGTGGTCTGGGCAGATTTGATTTTCTGCCGATAGACGCGAAGTTGCGCTCCCATGCCTCTCCTCCTTCTTCTCTAACTCGTGCTTCGAACTACTTCTTGCGCTTCTGCTTGACAATCTTCTCTTGCTGAACTTCTTCTTCGTCAAGAGCTTCGGCCGTTGCTGACGATGACAGCGCGGCACCAGAACGAGTGGCAAAGCTCTTCTTGAACTTGGCCACCTGCTTGGTTAGCTCTGCAATTGTGTCGTCGTCGAGATTGTTGGTCTCACGGATGGTGGTTAGCGCCTTTGAGTTTCTGCGCAGGTAGTCGAGAAGTTCGGCTTCGAAACGCAATACGTCTTCAACCGGCACCTCGTCGAGCATTCCAGTGGTTCCGGCCCAGATTGAAACGGTCTGCTCTTCTACCGGGAACGGCGAGTACTGAGGCTGCTTCAAGAGCTCGGTTAGACGAGCACCGCGGGCAAGCTGCTGACGCGATGCGGCATCCAAGTCAGATGCGAACATTGCGAAAGCCTCGAGCGAACGGTACTGAGCAAGCTCTAGCTTCAGGGTTCCTGAAACCTTCTTGATGCCCTTAACCTGCGCGGCTCCACCAACACGAGAAACCGAGATACCCACGTCGATAGCTGGGCGCTGGTTTGAGTTGAAGAGGTCTGACTGCAAGAAGATCTGACCGTCGGTGATCGAAATCACGTTGGTCGGAATGTAGGCAGACACGTCGTTTGCCTTGGTCTCGATGATTGGCAGACCAGTCATCGAACCTGCGCCGAGCTCGTCGTTCAACTTTGCGCAACGCTCTAGCAAGCGTGAGTGCAAGTAGAAGACGTCACCCGGGTAAGCCTCGCGGCCTGGTGGGCGGCGAAGAAGCAACGACACCGCACGGTAGGCCTCGGCCTGCTTTGATAGGTCGTCGAAAATAATTAGAACGTGCTTGCCGCCATACATCCAGTGCTGGCCAATTGCCGAACCGGTGTAAGGAGCGAGGTACTTGAAGCCCGCTGGGTCTGACGCTGGCGAAGCCACGATTGTGGTGTACTCCATCGCGCCGGCAGCCTCGAGAGACGCCTTTACCGAAGCAATTGTCGAACCCTTCTGGCCCACGGCAACATAGATGCAGCGAACCTGCTTCTTTACGTCACCTGACTCCCAGTTTGCTTTCTGGTTGATGATGGTGTCGATCGCGATTGCGGTCTTTCCGGTCTGACGGTCACCAATGATTAGCTGACGCTGTCCGCGGCCAACCGGAATCATGGCGTCAATCGCCTTGATGCCGGTCTGCAGAGGTTCGTGAACTGACTTTCGCGCCATAACGCCAGGTGCCTGAAGCTCGAGTGCACGACGGCTCTCTGCCTTGATCTCACCTAGACCGTCGATGGGGTTACCCAGTGGGTCAACAACGCGACCTAGGAACTTGTCGCCGACTGGAACCGAAAGAACCTCGCCGGTGCGGTGCACTTCCATGCCCTCGACGATTCCCTCGAAGTTACCGAGAACAA
>JBEAWS010000120.1:0-6381 GCA_041160185.1 Actinomycetota bacterium | reverse complement strand
GCGCTGGCCGCGGCACACGCAGCCGGCGTTCTTCACCGAGATTTGAAACCCGAGAACGTTCTCTTGTCTGATGATGGCAAAGTCAAGCTCAGCGACTTTGGTTTGGCGCGGCCAATCTCTGCGCAAACTCAAACCGGAGCAGTTGTTGGAACCGTTGCTTACCTGAGCCCAGAGTTAGTTTCGCGGGGTGTCGCCGATGCTCGAAGCGACATCTATGCGGCAGGCATAATGCTTTTCGAACTGCTAACCGGAAAACAACCGTTTCAAGGTGAACAGGCAGTACACGTAGCACTTCAGCATGCCAATAGCGAAGTGCCGGCACCGTCGTCACTGAATGACACGATTCCAGAATTGTTAGACGAGTTAGTGTTGTGGGCAACGGCAAAGCTGCCGCAAAACCGCCCTCGTGATGCAATCGAGTTTCATCGCGTTCTGTTGCAGGCGAAGGCCGACCTAAAGAATCCAAAGAAGAGCGACGAACTCACGCAGCGACTGCGCGAAACCACAGTGCTAAGGGGCGAGACAAGCACGGCGCTCGAAGCTTTGAACCTCGACCAGACCCAGGTGCTGGGCGATGCCGGCGCAGCGGCTTCAAACGAAACGGTTGCGCTCAATCTGCAATCCGCGGTCGTCGAAGACAATCGGGGGCAGATCTATCACTCACACAGAACCGTTAAGTTGTTGGTGGCTAGCGCGCTAACCGTGCTTTTAGGTTTGGGTGCGGGTTGGTGGTTCAGCGCTGGCCCAGGCGGATTCGAAGTCATGCCAAATCTCGCAAATCGCACCCAGGTTGAAGCCGAGGGCCTGATCAGTTCTTTGGGAGCCACCGCAGTGATTGTGACCGAGAGTTCAAAGACAATCTCCAGCGGGCTAGTGATTTCTTCAGAACCGGGATCGGGCAGCATCTACTGGGGCGGACCGGTGACCATCAGGGTGTCAAGCGGACCGAAACTCGTGACGATTGCCAGCCTCGAGGGCAAGACCCTGGTTGAAGCAACTGCACAAATTCTTCAGTCGGGATTCGTGCTCGGCAAGGTGACATCATGGTTCAACTCGTCACCAATCGGAACCGTCTATGCCCACAGCGGCGGCGGCTCGACGAAGGTCGCAGAAGGCAGCGCAATCGACCTCGAGATTTCGCTGGGATCAATTCCCGTGGTTGCCGGTCTAGATCAAGAAACCGCAGTGAACCTTGTGCAGGTTGCTGGATTAAAAGTCAAAACCGTCATCACCGAATTCAGCGACACAGTCACCAAGGGGCAAGCCATCGCCCTCGTGCCCCTCGCCGAACCAATCGGCAAGGGTGGCGAGGTGAACCTCATCGTTTCGAAGGGCTCTGATGTTGTCACAATGCCTCGAGTCGTCGGCGAGACCATCCGTGCATCCAAGACGCTTCTAGAATCACTCGGATTGGTCGTCGTGGTCGACACGAATCAATTGAGCAGCAACTGGGGCGTCGCTAAAGTCAAAAAGGTTTCAGTTGCGCCAGGCACTCAACTTAGAGTTGGCGACAGCGTGAAGATTAGTTCTAACTAGCCGAGCGCTTGGTTTTAGCGAGCGACTCGGCAACTAGAAACGCCAACTCGAGCGATTGCATGTGATTCAATCGCGGGTCACAAAGAGTCTCATACCTCTGCTCGAGCGAAGCTTCGTCGATGTGCTCGCTGCCACCCAAGCACTCGGCAACATCGTCACCGGTTAGCTCGATGTGAATTCCGCCCGGGAAAGTTCCGGCTTCGTGGTGAACCTCGAAGAACCCGCGAACCTCATCCATGACGTCATCGAAACGTCTCGACTTGTAGCCATTTGCTGTCGTGATGCCGTTGCCGTGCATCGGGTCACTGATCCAGAGCGGGTTGGCATCGCTGTCGCGCACGGCCTCGACCAAACGCGGCAGTTCGTTGCGAATCTTGGATGCGCCCATGCGAGTGATGAAGGTCAGGCGGCCAGGTTCGCGATTCGGGTCGAGTTTCTCAATCAACTCAATGACATCTGAAACCTGAGTGGTTGGGCCAAGCTTCACGCCGATTGGGTTTCGAATTCGAGACAGAAAGTCAATGTGGCCGTGATCGATTTGGCGGGTTCGCTCGCCCACCCATATAAAGTGTCCGCTGGTGAGATACGGGGTGCCGGTTCTCGAGTCGATTCTGGTCATCGGGCGCTCGTAGTCAAACAGCAAACCCTCGTGTGAGGTGTAAAACTCTGTCGTGCGCAGTTGCTCAAAGTCAGCGCCGCAGGCAGACATGAAAGCAATCGCGCGGTCGATTTCTCCGGCCAACTCCACGTAACGCTTGTTGGCTGGGTTGTCGGCGAAACCCTTGTTCCACTCGTGAACCGAGCGCAGGTCGGCGAAGCCACCCTGGGTGAAAGCACGGATGAGGTTCAGCGTCGAAGCCGACGTGTTGTAGGCCTTGAGAATGCGCTTCGGGTCTGCCGTTCGCGATTGCTCGTTGAAGTCGTAACCGTTGATGATGTCACCGCGGTAAGCGGGAAGGGTTACTCCCTCTCGAGTCTCGAAATCGCTGGAACGAGGCTTAGCGAACTGGCCAGCCATGCGACCCATTTTGATAATCGGCATTGATGCGCCGTAGGTCAAAACCAAAGCCATCTGAAGAATTGTCTTTACTCGGTTTCGAATTCGATCCGCCGTGGCATCCGCGAAAGTTTCAGCGCAGTCACCTCCCTGCAAAAGAAAGGCTTTTCCGCTTGCCGCCTGGGCTAGTCGGCTGCGAAGAATATCGACTTCACCGGCGAATACCAGCGGTGGCAAGGTGGCCAGCTCGGCTCTAACCGCGGCCACTGCATCTTCATCTGGCCAACTTGGTTGCTGCAGCGAAGGAAGGTTGCGATAGTTGTCGAGGTCGGCCAGAACTTTTGGATCTACAGCTACTATTTTTTCGTTCATGCGTTTCGCCCTCTACTGCCGCGCAAGCTTTGCGCGCTTCTCTTTTACCGATGAAGCGTATGAGTCAACATATTCTTGACCGCTGAGCTTTGCCAGCTCATACATGATTTCGTCGGTGACGGCTCGAAGAACAATTCGATCGCCCTCCATGCCGTCGAAACGACTGAAGTCCAACGGGGTGCCGACCACAATGCCAACCCTGCGAATTCGAGGAAATCTCTTTCCGATTGGTTGAACTTTCTCGGTGTCAATCATGGCAACCGGAATAACCGGCACCTTTGACTCGAGAGCCATCCTGGCAATGCCGGTTCGGCCTCGGTAGAGCTTGCCATCTGGCGATCTGGTGCCCTCTGGATAAATTCCAAGCACAAGTCCCTGGCTCAAGACTCCCAACCCGGTGTTCAAAGACGCCTCCGAAGCCTTGCCGCCGCTTCGGTCAATTGATAGTTGCCCGGTTGCCTTGAAGAACCAGCGAACGAGAGCGCCCTTAATTCCTTTGCCCGTGAAGTACTCGCTCTTGGCAAGAAAAACAACGGGACGTCGGCTCTGCAGGGGAAGGAATATTGAGTCAGAAAAAGATAGGTGGTTGCTCGCGAGAATTACCGCACCATTGGTAGGAATGTTTTCCATTCCTCGAACCCAGGGTCTAAAAACTAGCCTGAGCAGTGGACCGAGAACCAGATTTTTCAGGATGAAGTAAGCCATCTCTGTGGTCCTCTCGTTTTGCGGCGCGAAGACCCCATTTTACCGCTACGCCAGCGCTAAGCGAACTAAATCTGCGGCACCCATGACACCGGCGTCATTGTCGAACTCGGCTGCCTTGATTTTCAACTCAGGCCTGAAGCCGCGCGCCGGAAGGTTGGCCAGGTATGCCTTGCGAATCGGGTCGAGTAGCAGCTCGCCAGCGGCGCTGACGCCACCACCAATAACTAGCACTTCGGGGTCTAGCACGGCGGTGAGGCTGGCTACGGCTTCACCCAGCCAGGTTCCAAGTTCGGAAAGCAGACGCAGCGCACCGGCATCGCCCTGCAGAATAGCCTCGTAAACCTGATGACCGGTGAGTTCGCCAGCCTCGTCACGAAGTCGGCGAAGAGTTTGCCCCTCGGCAGTTGCGGCATCGGCAAGTTTGCGAGCGGCCGTTAAAAGAGCCGTTCCAGATCCATACTGCTCGAGGCAACCGTGAGCGCCGCAACCGCAGAGCAGTCCTTCGGGCACAACACGGATGTGGCCGAGTTCCCCACCGATTCCGAAACCGCCGCGAAGCAGATTCGAGTCTGCGATAATCGCTCCCCCGACTCCGGTGCCGATGGTAAGCATCGCCATGTTCGTGGTTCCGCGACCTGCGCCAAACTTGAATTCGGCCCAGCCGGCCGCGTTTGCGTCGTTCTCAATAATCACGGGAATTGGAAGCTTTGCATCGAGCTTGGCCTTTAGCGGCTCGTTTCGCCAACCGATGTTGGGTGAATAGACAATTGTCGATCGTTCGGCATCGATGAATCCGGCGGCCGCGACTCCGACGCCAATCGCGTCGACGCCCTCGATTAGCTCTTCGACCAGGGCAACAACTGCGTCAACTATGTCATCGCCATAGGTTGGTGGCGTTGGCACACGCGCCTCACGGATAAACTGCCCAGACTCATCGACCAGCGCACCGGCGATCTTGGTGCCGCCAATGTCAATCCCGACAGCGTGCATGAGCTGGGTCCTTTCCGATTAGTGCCATTTTATCGGCGAAAAGCGAACAAGTTGACCCCGAGATTGCCGTTAGAGTTGTGCCTAACCATCTCGACGAGGAGAACCAGTGCGAACTCTAGACATTCCTGCCCTCATTACTTCGCCAGAAAGCATGAACATCACAGACATGCTGGTGAGCCGAGCTGCTCGCACGCCTGACCTAACGCTCTACGCCCTCGGCAATGCCACCGGGTTCGAGCTGGTATCGGCCGCACGCTTTCTGGGTGAAGTTCAGCAGGTTGCCAAAGGCCTGATTGCCAGCGGAGTGCAGCCAAGCCAAGCCGTTGCAATCATGAGTCGCACTCGTTACGAGTGGACAGTTCTTGACTTTGCAATCTGGTTTGCCGGTGCCGTATCGGTGCCAATTTACGAGACTTCTTCTGCCTCTCAAATGGAGTGGATTCTTTCGAACAGCGACTCAGTTGCACTCTTCACCGAGAACGAGGAGCACACAGACAGATTTGGACAAATCAAGGCAGCGGTGCCATTGGTTCGTCTGGTCATGAGCTTTGAAAAAGACTGCATTGAAGAGCTTAAGAAGCGCGGCAAAGAGATTAGCGACGAAGTGCTTGAGCAGCGTCGCCAAACCAGCAAGCTGCGCGATCTCGCAACAATTATTTACACCTCGGGCACAACCGGTAAACCTAAGGGTTGCGAGCTGACCCACCGCGGCTTCATCGAACTCAGCAAGAACGCCTGCCTAGATCTTCCAGATGTTCTCGTTGAAGGCCGAAGCACCGTGCTGTTTCTGCCACTGGCTCACGTGTTCGCGCGTTTTGTTGAAGTGCTGTGCGTCGAAGCCGGCGTCAAAGTTACCCACGAACCCGACCCGCGCAATGTCGCCAAAGCTTTGGCCGCATTCAAGCCCGAGTTTCTTTTGGCTGTTCCGCGTGTATTCGAAAAGGTCTACAACGGCGCAGAACAAAAAGCCGAGGCAGGCGGCAAAGGTGACATTTTCCGCAAGGCGGCAAACGTCGCAGTTGCTTGGTCGGAGTCGCTCGACACCGGTGGCCCTAGCCTAAAGCTCAAGCTGCAGTACTTTGTCTTCGACAAACTGGTTTTCAAGAAGATCCGTGCCGCGATGGGTGGAAACCTGCAGTACGCGATCTCTGGCGGAGCACCTCTGGGTGGTCGTCTCGGTCACTTCTTTAGAGCGCTCGGAGTTATCGTGCTCGAGGGTTACGGTCTCACCGAAACCACGGCTCCTGCGACAATTTCGCGACCGGCCCACATAAAGATTGGCAAGGTGGGCACTCCGCTTCCAGGCACCGGCGTAAAGATTGCCGATGACGGCGAAATCTGGTTGCGCGGCAACAACATCATGCGCGGATATTGGCGCAATGAGGCGGCAACCGCAGAGGTAATGGATGGCGAATGGTTCGCCACCGGCGACATCGGAATGCTTGATGAAGACGGGCTCTTGAGCATCACAGGTCGAAAGAAAGAACTTATTGTCACCGCCGGTGGCAAGAACGTTTCGCCGGCAGTGCTTGAAGACCCACTGCGGTCGAACCCGCTAATCGGACAGGTTATTGTGATTGGCGACAACAAGCCATTTATCGGAGCGATTATCTCTCTCGACTCAGAGATGCTTCCGATCTGGCTGGCAAATCACGGTGGCGACAACACCATGCCGATGGCAGAAGCTGCAAAGTCTCCGCTTGTGATTGCGGCTATTCAAGCAGCTGTTGACGAGGCCAACAAGCTCGTCTCTCGCGCTGAATCGATTCGCAAGTTTGTGC
>JBEAWS010000049.1:0-6502 GCA_041160185.1 Actinomycetota bacterium | reverse complement strand
CTTGCCCGCGGTTGTTTTGCTCAACGGCCTTGGCATCGCGCAAATCTATCGACTCGACCTGGCCACGATTGCGGCCGGAGGCACAGAGCTCTTTGCCTTCAGACAGGTGATTTGGACGGTGGTCGCCATCGCTGCCGCGAGCGCGGTGGTGCTGTTCGTTCGTTCGCACCTGTTTCTGCGTCGCTACGTCTACATCTCTATGGTTGTCGGCCTGGTGCTGCTCATCTCGCCGGTGCTGCCATTCATCGGAACTTCAATCAACGGAGCGCAGCTTTGGATCTCGATCGGCGGGCTCACCTTTCAACCGGGCGAGCTAGCGAAAATCGCGCTGACCATCTTCTTCGCCGGCTACCTGGTGACCCGCAGAGATTCACTGGCTGCCGTCGGGCCAAAGTTTGTGGGAATTCAACTGCCTCGGGCCCGCGATCTCGGGCCGATTCTGGCAATTTGGGCGGTCAGCCTGCTGGTGCTCATTGGCCAGAGAGACCTCGGCACCTCCGTGCTCTACTTCGGCCTCTTTATGGTCATGATCTATGTGGCAACCGGCCGAGCCATCTATGTGGTGGTGGGTTTGGGCATGTTTATCACCAGCGCTCTCGTGGCCAGCCAGGTGCTGAGCTACGTGGGCAGTCGCTTTGCCTCGTGGCTGAACCCGTTCGATCCGGCCCGATACGACGCTGCAGGCGGTAGCTACCAGTTGGTGCAGGGTCTCTTCGGGCTAGCCCACGGAAGTGTTCTCGGCACCGGGTTGGGCGGCGGCGTTCCGCAGTTGGTGCCGCTCGCCGAGAGCGACTTCATCATCGCTTCGCTAGGTGAGGAGTTGGGCCTTGCCGGGATCTTCGCGATTCTTGCGCTTTACCTGCTGATTGTTTCGCGTGGACTTCGCGTTGCCTTCAACCACAATGATGACTTCAGCAAATTGCTAACTCTCGGTTTGAGTTTTGTAATCGCGCTGCAAACTTTCATCGTCATCGGAGGCGTCACCAGAGTCGTTCCGCTTACCGGTCTGACCACTCCGTTTCTTGCGGCCGGTGGTTCGTCACTGTTGGCCAACTGGATAATCATCGGTTTGCTGCTTCGCATTTCAGACACCGCAGATTCTCGCGAGCGCAGCGGGGTGAATAGCTTTTGAACCGTGAACTCAAACGCGTAGTTTTCGTAATCATGGCGATGTTCGTTTCGCTCATGGTTTCGACTTCAACAATTCAGGTCTTGGCTGCAGACGAGCTCGGTCGCGACCCGCGCAACGTGCGCTCGGTCTATGACTCATACAAAACCCAACGCGGTGCGATTCTCATTGACGGCACACCCATTGCATTCTCTGAAGCATCTGACAATAACTTCAGGTACCTGCGCGTTTATGACAGCCAGATGTATTCGGCTATCACCGGCTTCTTCAGTTTTTACCAGGGGGCAACCGGCCTCGAGTCTTCGATGAACAGCTTTCTCACCGGAAAGAACTCATCGCAGTTCTTTGAGCAGGTGAATGCGTTGCTCAGCGGTAACCCGGTTACCGGCGCTTCGGTCGAACTCACTATTGATCCCGTGGTTCAAAAAGCCGCCTGGGATGCCCTCGGCAAACTCAAGGGTGCGGTGGTCGCAATCGACCCGTTGACCGGAAACATAATTGCGATGGTTTCGAAGCCGGGCTTCGACGCTAACCGTCTAGCCGTTCACGACGGCATCACCTCGACTAACAACTACGCCGAACTGCTCGCCGACCCAGACAGCCCGCTGGTGAACAAGGCCATCAGCGGAAGCCTCTATGCGCCTGGCTCGGTATTCAAGGTGCTCGTCGCTGCGGCGGCAATTGAGAGCGGCAAGTACACGGCCGATTCAATGCTGCCGAACCCAGTCAAGTTCAAGCTGCCAGGCACCAACACCTTCATTCAGAACAGCGGCGAGGGCAAGTGCGGTGGCCGAGCTACCGTTTCGATTGCCGACGCGCTCAAGCTCTCTTGCAACATTCCCTTCGCCCAGCTCGGCATCGAGCTTGGCCAGAACGCCATCCGTGAACAGGCTGAGAAGTTTGGCTTTGGCAAGACGGTAGAGATTCCACTGAGGTCAACCGCGAGCGTCTACCCGAAGAACATGGATGACGCGCAAACCGCGATGTCTGCATTCGGTCAGTTTGACGTTCGAGTAACACCGCTGCAGATCGCCATGATGAGCGCGGCGATTGCCAACAACGGCAAGATCATGAAACCGAATTTGATTGAGAATGTGATTTCAGCAAACCTGTCTTCGCTATTCGCACCAGCACCTCAGGAATACGCGTCGCCGATTTCAGCGAGCACGGCGGCAGCGGTTCGACAAATGATGATTGATGCGGTTGAGCGCGGGGTTAGCTCGAACGCTCGAATCGATGGAGTTACGGTTGCCGGCAAGACGGGCACCGCACAGAACGGCGAAGATGATCCATACACGCTGTGGTTCACCGGATTCGCTCCGGCGGAAAATCCGAAAGTTGTCGTTGCAGTTGTCATCGAAGATGGTGGTGGTCGCGGGCAGAACGGTCGCGGAAACACCCTGGCAGCACCGGTTGCGAAGAAAGTAATTCAGGCGGTGTTGCGAAAGTGAAACCAGAAGTAGGCCAAACTTACGGCGGCAGATACAAGTTGATTTCGCGCATTGCAATTGGCGGAATGGGTGAGGTTTGGCAAGCAAAGGATCAGGTCATCCTTCGCGATGTTGCAATCAAGATTTTGAAACCTGAGTATCTGGGCGATCCAGGATTTCTCGAACGTTTTCGCACCGAAGCTCGGCACGCTGCTCGAGTGAACCACGACGGCATAGCGAATGTCTTTGACTACGGTGAAGATTCCGGAAGCGCGTTCTTAGTAATGGAACTTGTGCCTGGCGACTCACTCGCAAAGATTCTCGAACGCGACAAGAGTCTGCCGACCGACAAAGTTCTAGACATCGTTGCGCAAACCGCGAGAGCGCTTTTTGCCGCGCACGAAGAGGGCATGGTTCACCGCGACGTAAAGCCGGGCAACCTTTTGATTACTCCAGACGGGCACGTGAAGATCACCGACTTCGGAATCGCCCGAGTGGCCGATCAGGTCTCGCTCACGGCGACGGGTCAGGTTATGGGAACCGTGCAGTATTTGGCGCCCGAGCAGGCCACGGGCAAACCCGCGAGCCCTGCCACCGACATCTACAGCCTCGGAATCGTGGCCTACGAGGCATTGGCCGGCAAGCGGCCTTTCACCGGCGACTCGCAAATGGCCATCGCTATGGCTCAGATCAATGAAACGCCGCCGCCTCTGCCGAGCAATATCGACCAGCGGGTGCAGAACCTGATTCTGTCTTGCCTCGCCAAGAAGCCCAACCAGCGCCCCAATAGCGCCATGGCACTGGCCGAGCGAGCCGAATCGCTGATGAGCTACTCGCCAACCAGGGCCGTGACCACCAAGGTGATTGCCCAGGCCAACCTGACCGACAGCACGACCGTGATTCCAACCCTCGACGAGCCCAAGATCAAGAAGCCGATTGTTTGGCCATGGATAGCGGTCATCGGGCTGGTAATCGTCTCTGGTCTGGCGATAGTCGCCGCCATGGTGCTCGGGGCCATTCAGACCGAACCCGAACCAACCTTCACGCCCATTTCACCGACCCAAACACCAACGCCGACAAACTCACCAACGGCATCGAGTGTCTTCGTCTTCAGCACGGATGTGGTCGGCCTGCCGCTAGATCAGGTAACGCTCAAGCTCGAAGCGCTCGGTCTCTTCGTCGAACCAGTTGCCGGCGAAACCGTCGATGCACTCGACCCGAAGGTCAACACGGTTTACGACGCAGCGCCGCTCGGATCTATGCCAACCGGAACCACTGTGCGTTTGCTGTATTACACCCCGGCAGCCGAGCCAACCCCGAGTCCATCACAACCGCAATAAGTAAACTTAAAACGAAAACTGGGAGAGATTTTGTCTGAGAACAAGCGATTGATTGCGAACCGATATGAAATCGGCAACCTAATCGGACGCGGCGGAATGGCCGATGTTTACGAGGGTGTCGACACCCGACTAGGTCGCACAGTTGCAATCAAGTTGCTGAAGAGCGATTTGGCAAACGATCCCAGTTTTGAAGATCGCTTCAGACAAGAAGCGCAAGCCTCGGCAAGAATGGCGCACCCAACTATCGTTCGTGTTTACGATGCCGGTGAAGACATTGAGTTAGATTCTCGCGGCAACCAGGTGAAGCACCCTTTTATCATTATGGAATACGTGCGCGGCAAGTTGCTTCGCGACATTTTGCACGAACGCAGACTCTCGATTGAAGAGGCAGTCAACTACGCAAGCGGAGTTCTCACGGCGCTGGAATTTTCTCACAAGGGCGGCGTGATTCACCGAGACATAAAGTCGGCAAACATCATGATCACCGATAACGACCAAGTGAAGGTCATGGACTTCGGTATAGCGCGCGCAATCTCTGATTCATCCGCAACCATGGCCAACACCGTCGGCATCATGGGGACTGCTCAGTACTTCTCGCCAGAGCAAGCCAAGGGCGAGAACGTTGACGCACGCACGGATCTTTACTCAACCGGTGTATTGCTTTACGAAATGCTCGCGGGTCGTGCACCGTTCAGAGGCGAGTCTGCCGTTTCGATTGCCTACCAGCACGTTAGCGAAGCCCCGGATGCACCTTCGGTTCACAACAACTTGATCAGCGCTGAGCTCGACCAGGTTGTTTTGCACGCCCTTGCCAAAGACCGAAACGATCGCTTTCCAAGCGCAGAAGAGTTTCGCGATCACCTGATTGCCGCGGCCAACGGTTCGCCGCTCACTCTGTCGGAGCCACTGCAAATTCCAGAGCCAGTGGCGCCAGCCTCTCCGGCCAAGCAGCCAGAGCCGACCGATTCGCTAGACGACTTCGAAGCTTTGCTGGCCGCAGCAGACACATCGGCAACCACTGTGATGCCGGCTCATCCTGTTGAAAAAGAGGCGCCGGTTGTTGTGCCAACCGAGATTCAGCCAGCCGAAGATCTCAGCCTGCCAACCACGAACCCGTTTGCTTCACTTGGCTTAGACGTGAACGCGCCAGAAACCGCGCCGACTGCTATTTCGAAATCTGGTAGACCATCAGCCGGCCTGCTCTGGGGTATCGGCAGCGGACTAACCGTTGTTCTTGTCGGACTCGTGGTTTGGCTCGTTGCCTTCGGTGCGAACTTCAACTTCAACATCACTCCTGGTCAAAGCGGTGTGGCAGTAAGCGATGTTGTCGGCAAGAGTTACACCGAGGCCTACGCAACGCTAACCAATTCAAATCTTTTGGTGATGCGTGTTTATCAAGAGAGCGAAACTGTTCCACTCGATCAGGTGTTGAGCACCGATCCGGTAGCGGGCACTCGTGTTCCAGAGAACACAAGCATCACGGTTTATGTTTCATCTGGCGCGCAGCAAATTCTCGTTCCGAATCTGCTCGGCATGACCGAGGAGCAAGCCAAAGTTGCGCTGACTAACGCGAAGCTAAATTTCGGAACCGTGATTCAAGCGAACTCAGCGTCGGCGCTGCTCGGGCAGGTTACCGCAACTGACCCGCTTGCCAACGCTCAGGTTGCTCCGGGAACAACCGTGAATCTCGTGATCTCGAACGGCAAGGTTTTGGTGCCAGATGTGCGCAACCTCTCGATCAACGATGCGAGATCGCTGCTTACCGCGCCAGATGTTTCACTAACCGTGACAATCACTACGAAAACAACTTGCACCGGCAGCCAGGGAACGATTGTTGTCGATCAGTCCATCCCTGCGGGTTTGACGAATCAAATGTCTGCGATTGTTTTGTATGTGGGTTGCAACAACTAAGGCCGCTGTTTAGAACTTAACCATCGGGCTGAGTGACTTAGCCTTCTCGGCCGCACCTTCAAGCCCAACGCTTTCGAGCCAGTTACCGAGCATCTGGTAGCCACTCTCGGTGAGAACGCTTTCAGGGTGAAACTGCACCCCATAGATCGGCTTGGTTTTGTGCTGAACCGCCATGATTATGCCGCCGGCAGTTTGAGCGGTAACCACGAGATCGTCTGGAACGGTCGAGTTTACGATCGCCAGTGAGTGGTAACGGGTGGCCCTGAACTCGCTCGGCACGTTGGCAAACACCAGCGAACCATCGTGGGTGACCTGCGAAGTCTTGCCGTGCATAAGTTCTTCAGCGCTCGAAACGGTCGCCCCCAAAGCCTCGGCAATTGCCTGGTGACCCAGACAGACTCCAAAAATCGACTGGCCGCTGATCAGCGCTTGCTTCACGGCCGAAATGCTCAGGCCGGCCTCGGCCGGAGTGCCAGGGCCGGGGCTAATCAGAACGGCGTCGAAGCCATCCATGAGCTCGGCAAGTTCGGCCTCGGCTACGGCGTCGTTGCGCAGCACCACCGTCTCAGCACCCAACTGCTGCAGGTAGCCGTTTAGCGTGTAGACAAAGCTGTCGTAGTTGTCTATCACCAAGATTTTTGTCATGAGAACTAAAGCCTAACTTGTAGAATTGTGGCTATGTCAGAAGCAAA
>JBEAWS010000008.1:0-14892 GCA_041160185.1 Actinomycetota bacterium | reverse complement strand
CCGACTTTGTAATGCTTGGGCATGGCTCGGTGGCGGCCTGGCGACAGATATACGCCGACCTAACTCGCATTGCTCCAACGCTTCAGACCTGGGTTGACGGGTCAACTCAGATGCTTGCTGTGTCTTCTGGCTTTGCTGCGCTGCACGGCTTAATGTCGAAGCTGCCAGAGCAGGTTCAAAGGGTGCCGCGCGAGTCTAAGTTCGTGATCGCCGATGACTCTGGTGAAAGTGTTGTCGGTTACAAAAACACCGATCTAGATCTTCCAGACTTTGCAAGATTTGGAAACCTAATTGGAACTGTCTTGCACGGTCCAGTTTTTGCAAAGAACGAAGCCCTTGCTCAGAGCGTGCTTACGCGTATGCCAATTAGTTCTAGCGAGCTGGCACTGCTAGAGAATTTGAAAAAGCCTGAGATAACCGATTACGCGAAAAAAGCCAGCGCGCTGGCTAGCGAACTAGCGGGCGAGTAGTTTGTCGGTTTCGTCTTGCCACTTCACTGCGATTGGCTCTAGCGCTTCGCGCTTTTCGTTGCCGTGGTGGCCGCAGAAGAGAAGTTCGCCGGTTGCTAGTTCGACACGAATGTAAGCCTGGGCACCACACTCGTCGCAGCGATCGGCTGCAGTTAGTGAGTTGTTTACTTCTGGCTCTTGTTCGATTTCAGTTGATTGCATGGGCATTCCTTCCGGGTACCTATATGAGAACACACGCCACTGACAAAACAGTCCTCATTTCACTTAATTTCGCTAACTGCGAATTCTTGCGCTTTCGTGTAAATCCGAGGCTTCTCGGCATTGTCTGGGTAGCATTACCCAGTGTCTAAGAGCGAGTATTCTGCCCGTCACCTATCCGTGCTGGAGGGTCTAGAAGCAGTTCGCAAGCGCCCCGGAATGTACATCGGCTCAACCGACTCCCGCGGCCTCATGCACTGCCTCTGGGAAATCATAGATAACAGCGTCGATGAAGCTCTTGGGGGTCACGGCGGCTCCATTGAGATCGTTTTGCACAAAGATTCGAGCGTTGAAGTTCGCGATACCGCTCGTGGTATTCCCGTAGACATTGAGCCCAAAACTGGCCTTTCCGGTGTCGAGGTCGTGTTCACGAAGCTGCATGCCGGCGGAAAGTTCGGCTCTGGCTCTTACGCTGCATCGGGCGGTTTGCACGGTGTTGGAGCATCCGTGGTTAATGCACTTTCTGAGCGACTCGACGTAGAAGTCGACCGTGACGGCAAAACCTGGGCGATGTCTTTTCGCCGCGGTGAACCTGGCATCTTCGACGACAGCAATGGCATAAAGCCCGGTAACCCGTTCAAAGCTTTCGATGAGAACAGCTATTTGCGCGAGGTTGCCAAAGTTGGCAAGTCAACCACCGGCACGAGGGTTCGCTATTGGTCAGATCCTCAAATCTTCATCAAGGATGCCAACTTCAACATGACTGAGTTGAGCGATCGAGCGCGACAAACCGCTTTTCTAGTTCCTGGCTTGGCTATCAAAATTGATGATCAGAGATCTGGCAAGTCGGAGAAACAAGACTTCAAGTTTGATGGTGGCATCATCGAGTTCGCGAATTTTCTTGCAAAAGATCCGCAGCTGACTTCGACCTGGAGATTGGCCGGCTTTGGTGACTTTACCGAGACCATTCCGGTGCTAGATGACAGTGGCAACATGGTCAGCAAAGAGGTAACCCGAAGGTGCGATGTTGACATCGCGGTTCGATGGGGAACGGGTTACGACACCGAAGTTAAATCATTCGTGAACATAATCTCAACCTCAAAAGGCGGAACCCACATCGCCGGTTTTGAGCAGGCGCTGCTAAAGACCCTAAAGACCCATATCGATACGAACTCGCGAAAACTGAAGCTGGGCAACGACAAGGTTGAGAAAGAAGACGTTCTAAGCGGTCTCACCGCAGTGGTTACGGTTCGCCTAGCCGAGCCGCAATTCGAAGGCCAGACCAAAGAAGTGCTTGGAACACCTGCTGTAAAGAACATTGTGGCCAACGTCGTTTCGAAGAGTTTGAACGATCGTTTCGGCAGCAGCAAGCGCGATGACAAAGCGCAATCTGCACTCTTGCTAGAAAAGATTGTTGCCGAAATGAAGTCAAGGGTTTCGGCTCGCGCACACAAGGAGACGCAGCGTCGAAAGAATGCACTAGAGAGCTCGTCGCTTCCGAGCAAGCTCGTCGATTGCAGAACTAACGAAACCATTTCAAGCGAGCTCTTTATAGTCGAGGGTGACTCGGCCTTGGGCACGGCAAAGCTTGCTCGAGACAGCGAGTTTCAGGCGCTATTGCCCATCCGTGGAAAAATTCTCAATGTTCAGAAGGCATCAGTTAGCGACATGCTTTCAAACACCGAGTGCGCATCGATTATTCAGGTTATCGGCGCAGGTTCCGGAAGGTCTTTCGATCTCGAATTGGCGAGATACGGAAAAGTGATTCTTATGAGCGACGCCGATGTCGACGGAGCACATATTCGCACGCTGCTATTGACCCTCATCTATCGCTACATGCGACCACTCGTTGAAGATGGGCGAGTTTATGCAGCCGTGCCACCTCTGCATCGAGTTGAGGTAGTAAATGCCGGCAGCAAGGCAAACGAGGTCATCTACACCTACTCGCAGGCCGAACTTGAAGCGCTGCTAATCAAACTTGAGAAGGCCGGAAAGCGCTACAAGGAACCAATACAGCGATACAAGGGGCTTGGCGAGATGGATGCCGATCAGTTGGCCGAGACCACCATGTCTCGAAGTCATCGAACACTCAGGCGAGTGAACATTGTTGACGCCGAGTTTGCCGAGAAAACCTTCGAGCTGCTGATGGGTAATGAAGTGGCTCCGCGTCGAGACTTTATCGTCGATTCAGCCGATGGTCTCGAGCGCGATCGCATCGACGCCTAAGCGTTTCCGATAGCTCCGAGGGTGCTGGAAATTTTCGTGCCGCTCGCATCACGCTTGCTCGGTTCAATGGCCAGGTCTATGGGTTTTCCATCGCTGGTGCTAGCCAGCATTTCACCAGTGCCAGCCCAGGCGAAGTAGAGCTGGTCTTCGTTTCGGATGAACTTGTGAGACCTCACGCCTCCTGTGGCCCGACCCTTTGCCGGAAACTCGCTGAGCGCAGTGAGTTTCGCGCTGCCCGGATCGGTCGCCTTTAGGGCGGAGGAGTTGTTTGCTGCCGTGACAACCACGGCATCTGGATTAACTGCGCCAAAGAAGATAGCGCGACTGTCTTTGCCTAGGTTTATGCCCGCAACGCCAGCAGCGGCTCGGCCTTGCGGTCGAACGGTGTCAACTTTGAATCGAAGCAACTGCGCGTCTGTGGTCACGAAGACGAATTCTTGGTCGTCGTTCGCAGAGCAGGCCCCAACAATTTCGTCTCCCGGCCGAAGCGCAATTACTTCAAACTCATTCTTCGCCGGCCAGTCGGCCGACAAACGCTTTACGACTCCGAGTTTGGTGCCGATGGCGAGATCAGTGGTTTCGCCAAGTTCAAAGGCGTGAAGAAGACACTCGTTCTTGGCCAGCCCTAAGAATTCTGCTGCCTTAGCGCCAGCCGTGAAATCTGTCGGATCTGAAACAGCAGGAATGTCGGCCACGTGAATGCGAACAACTCGACCGAGATTCGTAACGAAACCCATGTCACTTCTCGTCGTGGTTTTGACCCGACACAAGACAGCATCGTGGCGCTTACGTTTGGTGCCAATGACCTGACTGAGTTCTTCTGAGTCGATTCTTGAAATGAGCCCTGAGGTCGATACCCGCACGAAACTAGGGGAGTCTGCAAGCTGAGCATCCATGCCAGCAACTTTCGCAGCCGATACTGGCTTCACCTCTTCGTATTCCGAAACCAAAGTTGTGCGACGAGAATCTCCGTACTTCTCTGCGACTTCAGACAGCTCTCGAATCACCACTTCTTCGAGGGCTTCTTTAGTCGCGAGAATCTTTTTGAGCTCTTTGATTTCACTCTGAAGTTGCGACTTCTCGCCCTCGAGTTCAATCTGTGAGAACTTGGTAAGTCGACGAAGTCTGAGCTCGAGAATGTATTCGGCTTGCAACTCCGAAAGCTCGAACACCGTGCGCAATTTTGCTCTGGCCTCGTCAACTTCGTCGCTGGTCCTAATTACCTGGATTACCTCGTCGATGTTGAGTACGGCAATTAGAAGCCCCTCAATCAGGTGCAGTCGAGCCTCGCGCTTGCCAAGTCGATTCGCAGTTCTTCTTCTAATCACTGCTAGCCGGTGCGTGAGATAGACCTGCAGCAACTCTTTCAGGCCGAGCGTTGCGGGTCTGCCGTCGACCAGGGTCACGTTATTGATGCCGAATGAATCCTCCATGGGGGTGAATCGGTAAAGAAGGTCAAGCACCACCTGCGGGTCAAAGCCGGTCTTGAGCTCAATCACAAGTTTGAGGCCATTAGTTCTATCGGTCAGGTCAATGACGTCTGAGATGCCCAACAACTTCTTCGCGTTTACGCCATCCTTGATTTTCTCGATGACTTTCTCGGGACCGATCAGGTAGGGCAGTTCTGTGACGACCAGGCCCAGCTTTCTTGCTGAGACGCTCTCAACCGAAACCCTGGCACGTGTCTTGAATGAACCCTTGCCCGTTTCGTAGGCCTCGCGAACTCCATCAAGCCCCATGATTATTCCGCCGTTTGGCAGATCTGGGCCTGGTACGAACTTCATGAGTTGTTTGGTGGTCGCTTCGGGGTTTTTTAGGAGGTGAATTGCTGCAGAAACAACCTCACGAAGGTTGTGGGGTGGCATGTTGGTTGCCATGCCAACCGCAATTCCAGACGAGCCATTTACGAGCAGGTTTGGAAAAGCTGCCGGGAGAACCTCTGGTTCGGTTAGTTGAGCGTCGTAGTTTGGTTTGAAATCGACCACATCTTCGTCGAGCCCCTCGTTCATAAGCAGGGAAGCGGCCGAAAGTCGCACTTCGGTGTACCTGGCCGCCGCCGGGCCGTCATCCAAGCTGCCGAAGTTACCGTGGCCATCAATAAGCGGAACCCTGAGGGTGAAAGCTTGAGCCATACGAACGAGTGCGTCATAGATAGCGCCGTCTCCGTGCGGGTGCAGCTTTCCCATGACTTCGCCGGTGACACGAGCCGACTTCACGTGCCCGCGATCTGGCCGAAGGCCCATCTCGCCCATCTGATAAACGATTCGACGATGAACCGGCTTCAGCCCATCTCTGGCATCTGGCAATGCTCGAGCGTAGATAACCGAGTAGCTGTACTCGAGGAATGAATCCTGCATCTCCCTGGTGAGGTCGATGTCGAGAATCTTCTCTTTTGGCTCTTGGTTGCTCATGTCTTCTTCACTGGTTTGTGCTTGTGGCAGACTTTGTTCTGATGAGAACGATGCTACCTGCGAAATCTAGGTCGTCGCTGAACCTGCAAGATGTGTTTCGCAGCGCAGAGGCCTCTGTCTTGGGTGAGCAGAATGTTCTTGATCTGCCTAAAACCGCGAGCGCGATCGTGCTGATGATTGATGGTCTCGGTTTTGTGAACCTCCAAATGCACGCTCGCGGGTTCTTGTTCTCACGACTGACCGTCGGTGATTTTGCCAGCTGTGGCTTTCCAAGCACCACCGCTTCGAGCATCACCAGTTTTGCTACCGCAAGCAGCCCATCAGGCCACGGATTATTTGGCTATTCAATTTTTAACCGTTCAACCGGCGAGAACGTGAACTTGCTGTCAGGCCTCGATAAATTTTCAATTCTCGAATACTTGAAGATCGCGCCGATTAGCGAGAAGTCTCAAGCCAAAGTGCACGCTGTTACGCTCAAGGATTACGAAGACTCAGGCTTCACGCGAGCAACCATGCATGGGGCTAAACATCACTTTGCTGAACAGGTTTCGGAGCGCCTCGAACTTGCCCGAGACATAGTTGCAACGCAACCCGGCTCGCTGGTTTATGTTTATCTGCCTGAGCTCGACAAGCAGGCTCACAGGACTGGCGTGAGTAGTAGCGCCTGGGGAGAATTGCTTGATCACGTAGACCAAAGCGTGCAGATGCTGGTTGCCAAGCTGCCCAGTGATGTAGGCCTTCTGGTCACCGCAGATCACGGTGTTGTCGACATCGACCTTGGTCGCCACCTGTTTCTCGAAGACCAGGCCGATTTTGGTGATGATTTGTTGAGCGTCTGCGGTGATCCCAGGGCGACCTTTGTTTATCTAGCCGACTCGGCCGACACAGGGCGTATCCGTGAAGAACTTGCCAAGAATCTCGCAGATCGGGCCGCTGTGGTAACGCCGGCTGAGTTGGTTGAGTTGGGTTATTGGCAGCCGGCGTTGCTCGAAGACGATGACTTATTACCTGACTTCGTTGTCGTTGCCACTTCGGATGTCGCGATTTTTCATCGCAATTTCTCGAGCGCCGCTAGTCAGAAGATGGTCGGTCACCACGGCGCGGTTTCGGAAGCTGAAACCAAAGTGCCGCTATTGAGATTTGGAACTTACTCGTCTTCGCTCTTGGTGCCCTGAACAATTTCGTCAAAGCTAGGAATGCTTGGTCGATTAGTTCTGCGCACCGGTGACGGGTTCGGTGCGATGTCTTCTTCGACTTCTTGAGACTCCTCGCCAACCGCGTCGATTATTTCAATCGATTGGGTTGTTGCTTCTGGCTCTACTAGCTCGGCGTCTCTCGAGGTTCGTTCTTCGCGTTTCTTCTTGAGCGCTTCGAGAAGATCGGTTGGCGGCTCAACTGATTCGTCAGTTTCTTCTGGCACATCGTGCGCTGTTATCTCGCTCGCACGACCAATTGGAATTACTGTCTCGACCAATTGAGTGTCGGCGAGGGACTGAGTTATGCCTTGCGGCGGTGCTTCGACGACGCTTTCGGGTGCGGCCTTCAGCGGCGAATACTTCTGTTCTACCAGGCTGTTTTGAGTTGAAAGCTTCACCGCCAACTCATTCTCGGGCGATAGCAGGAGTCGCTTTGGCTCAAAAGACCAGGTCGCTCTTTGGTTTTGTGAGTCGAGCACGAAGTTAACTGACACCAGCCACACTTGCTGCTCATCACGACGTGCCGACCAACTGAACTCTGAGACGCCGCTCGCGTCGAGTCGGCTTGAAATGATGTCGCCAAACTCAATCTGACTTATGTCGGTGTGACGGTCGCCGGCTATGGAGATTCGCACACCCTTGGCGCTGCTGATTACGTGTGACAGTTCGTCTAGAACCGGTGCAGCGAACTTCTCGATAAAGTGTCGAGGATCACCAGATTTTGCCACCAGGGCATCGACCGTGGTGCCGGAGCGAATTTCGCTTTGAATCTCTCGAGGGCTAAGTGAAACCGAAGAAGCAGAGCCCTTATCTGCATGCCTTAGTGCGTTCTGCAGACTCTCGTCGATGAGCAGGCGGTACTTTTCGCCACTGCTCGACTCAAGAAATAGATATATTCCATCGTTGCCGCTGAGCCTCAATTCGAACATGAACGCCTCCTTCAGACAAGAGTTTGCCACCTGAGCTGTGTTTTCCTGCTCATTTCTGAGTGCGAGTGGCGAAAGTTGAGAATTTCATGAACAGCGGCGTGGAGTGTTTGCATTTTCGGTCGTTTCGGTGCAAACTGTGCACGCTCACTACAAGAAGGGTTGGGAATGGCCGCCGATTACGATGCACCGAAGAAGACTGACGATGACGCCGAGTCTCTTGATGCTCTGAAAGAGCGCTCTGCGCCAACCTCCGCTGCGTCTCTCGATGCAGAAGAGATAAGTATCGACGAGGATCACGACCGCGAGAACCTAATCGATGAAGCCTTGAACGTTATGGTCGTTCCTCCTCAGACAGACGAGTTCACCTGTTCGGAATGTTTCATTGTCAAGCACAAGTCGATGTTGGCTAAGAAGAAGGGTAAGTACGGCGAAGTCTGCGTTGAGTGCAGTTAGCCGACTACTTGTTTAGCGCTTCGGCCAGCTGTGTTGGCCGCCGAGTCGAAATCAGAATGTAGGGCGTTGGGTCGTTCGAATCCTCGACCTGAACCTTCACCAAACCGCTAAGCGCTTTCAAGGCCACGAACGCCCTTGCGTCAAGTCGCGGCCCTCTCTCACTGAATTGTTCACTCTGAACGATCACGGTTGCCTGCCCTAAAACGTTGCGGGGTATTGTCGCCTTACCAATTTGCAGGTACTTCTCGCTAACGATGATTCTTTTTGACATGGCGAACCTGATCCAGACCGAAAGGCCTGAAGCCAGAATTCCCAGAATCAGACCGAGATCTGCATTAATCGGTGCGAGTACAAGCCAGAAAGACGGAAAAACCATGAGGTGCGGGATGAAGGTAGAAGCCCGTGGCAGTTGCCATTCCTGGTAAATGGCTGATTCAAGCCGAGGGTTGCTCATGAACTTAGACTACGCTCTAACTCTGATGGACGACTTGCAAATACTTATCACCACTACTTCTGGGATACCCGTCTACGCACATCCAGGTGATGCCGGATGCGACCTTCGCAGTTCTCAGGCCGGCGTGATCGAGCCGGGCGAGAGGCTCACGATATCCACGGGCGTTCGCATTGCAATTCCAGAGGGTTTCGTTGGACTCGTACACTCCCGCAGCGGTCTCGCAGCCAAGCACGGAATCAAAGTGTTGAACAGCCCAGGCACTGTTGACGCGGGTTACCGCGGGGAGATTCAGGTGACCCTGCTGAACACCGACAAGAGAGAGCCGTTCAAGATTGAGGTCGGTGACCGCATCGCCCAGATGGTTTTTCAAAGAGTTGAGCGAGCACGCTTTATTGAGGTCGATCACCTTCCAGAATCGCATCGCGGCGAACAAGGTTTTGGCTCGACGGGTTCTAAATGAGCACGGATACCTTCGGCGTCAACGGCCCTTACGATAGCGAACTCATCGACCAGGTGAGACCCTATGTAGATTTCGGTTCGCTTCGCATCGAGCCAATCGCAAACCTCGGCATGAGTGTAGAGGTTGAAGACAACTCGAACCGGGTTATAGCGGTCACGCTCGAGTATGCGAATTCGAAGCTGCAGCTCATGGCATTTGCTGCGCCTAGAAGCGAAGGCCTCTGGCAAGAGATTCGCAGCGCAGTCTCGCAAAACATTCGCACCCAGGGTGGCGAAGTCGAAGAGGGTTACGGCGCGCTCGGCGCTGAGTTGGTTGCCAAGTTGCCGCTGGTCGACGACAGCGGTCGAGCCGCAGGACATCGACTAGTCAGATTCATCGGTTTCGATGGTCCGCGCTGGTGTCTTCGCGGCACAGTAAGCGGCGCGGCTATGAATGACCCGAAGGCGGCAGCTGAGATAAACGATGTCTTCAGATCTGTGGTTGTTCATCGCGCAGACACTCCGTTGCCTCCAGGTGAAGCGTTGCCACTCACCGTTCCCGCAGGATCAGTTCTGCCGCCAGGAATGAAGGGTCAATCATGACCGCAGAGAAACCAGACGAGGCCAGTGCCGCCGCAAAGGCGCTCGGTATACGCAAGGTAGACGGCCGACACGAGTTCGACGGCAGATCGCTACTCGTTTCAATGGGCGGAGTCCAAGGCATTCTTGAGGCGATTATCCCGGGGTTTATCTTTGTCATTCTGTTTGCCTTTACTCGCGAGGTTTATCTCTCTATCGCGATCTCTGCTGCGGTGTCTGTAGCGTTCATCTTGCTTCGAATAATTACCCGCAAACCTCTGGCCCAGGCAATCGGTGGCTTGCTTGGTATTGCGATCGCCTCATTTCTTGCCTTTCGCGAAGGCGGAAGCGGACGAGATTACTTTCTAACCGGATTCATCACGAATCTCAGCTATCTGATCCCGCTGGCGATTTCGGTTTTGGTGCGTTGGCCACTCATAGGTGTCATCGTGGGATTTCTGATCGGCGAAAAGACCGCCTGGCGCAAAAACAAATACGAAATGCGCCTTTTCAGCGCAGCCACGCTCCTGTGGGTCAGCATTTTCTCGGCTCGACTCCTCGTTCAGTGGCCCCTCTACCTAGCCGATAACCTGACTGCCTTGGCTACAGCCCGCTTGATTATGGGCTTGCCGCTCTACGCAGCAGGTCTCTGGGTCACTTGGCTCATGCTTCGAGGGGTCATTCAAAGACCTCGTTGATGGTATTTTTATTGAAGCGATTTTGCTATCGATTGAGGATTGAATGTCAAAGGTTAACAGTTTCGGGTCTGCAGCAGAACTAAAGGTTCGCGACAAAACCTATCGAATCTTTAGGCTCGATTCAGTTGACGCCAAGCAGCTTCCTTACAGTTTGAAAATTCTGCTAGAGAACCTGCTTCGCACCGAAGACGGGGCAAACATCACCGCGGCCCACATCAAAGCACTAGTCGACTGGAACCCGCAGAGTGAACCCGACACAGAGATTCAGTTCACCCCGGCCCGAGTAATCATGCAGGACTTCACCGGAGTTCCTTGCGTTGTCGACCTAGCAACCATGCGCGAGGCAGTGGCCGACCTCGGTGGCGATCCGAAGAAGATTAATCCGCTTGCTCCCGCTGAAATGGTCATCGATCACTCCGTCGTTATCGACGTTGCCGGTTCTGCCGAGGCTTTCGAGAAGAACGTTGAATTCGAGTATGCGAGAAACGGCGAGCGCTATCAATTTCTGCGCTGGGGTCAAACCGCCTTCGACGACTTCAAGGTTGTGCCGCCAGGAACCGGAATCGTTCACCAGGTCAACATCGAGTATTTAGCCCGCACTGTAATGACTCGAGAAGTTGATGGAATTCTGCAGGCTTATCCAGACAGTTGCGTAGGCACCGATTCGCACACCACCATGGTGAATGGTCTCGGCGTTCTCGGTTGGGGAGTGGGAGGCATCGAGGCAGAGGCCGCCATGTTGGGTCAACCGGTTTCGATGCTCATTCCAAAAGTTGTCGGCTTCAAACTAACCGGTGCAATTCCGGTTGGCGCAACTGCCACCGATGTTGTTCTAACCATCACCGAGATGCTGCGTAAGCACGGAGTCGTTGGCAAGTTTGTCGAGTTCTACGGCAAGGGTGTCAGCTCTGTACCTCTGGCAAACCGAGCAACCATCGGAAACATGAGTCCGGAGTTCGGCTCGACAGTTGCAATCTTCCCGATTGACGACGTCACACTCGATTACTTGCGCATCACGGGCCGTCCAGATGAGCAGATTGAGCTCGTAGAGGCGTATGCAAAGGCCCAGGGCCTCTGGCACGATCCTTCGGTCGAACCAGTTTTCAGCGAATACTTGGAGTTAGATCTTTCCACCGTCGTGCCATCCATCGCCGGCCCGAAGCGGCCTCAGGATCGCGTCGTCTTGAGCGAATCGAAAGAGCAATTCGAGAAAGCTCTAACTGCCTATTCGGCCGTGTCATCAAATCCGGCCAAGGTAGCCGGTGAGGCCTTCACAATTGATCACGGATACGTCACTATCGCGTCAATAACTTCTTGCACAAACACTTCGAACCCATCCGTGATGATGGCCGCGGGATTGCTCGCTAAGAATGCAGTGAAGAAGGGTTTGCGTTCGAAACCCTGGGTTAAGACCTCACTCGCACCCGGCTCAAAGGTTGTAACCGAGTACTACGAAAAGGCGGGACTGACCAACTACCTAGACGAGCTCGGCTTTAATCTCGTTGGCTACGGCTGCACCACATGCATCGGTAACTCTGGCCCACTTCATGAAGAGATCACTGCTGCTGTCAATGCAAACGATCTCGCCGTTACGGCGGTCTTGTCTGGAAACCGAAACTTTGAGGGGCGAATCAACCCAGATGTGAAGATGAACTACCTTGCTTCACCGCCGCTGGTTATCGCTTACGCGCTTGCCGGAACCATGGATTTCGATTTTGAAACTCAGGCACTTGGCCAAGACTCCACCGGAGCCGACGTTTATCTGAGAGACATTTGGCCGACACCTCAGCTGGTTCAAGAAACCATCGATAGCTCCATCGACAGCGACATGTTTACTTCGCAGTATGCGGGCGTGTTTGAAGGCGACGAGCGCTGGAAGTCTCTGCCAACTCCTGAAGGCGCAACATTTGACTGGGATGAAAAGTCGACCTACGTTCGTAAAGCGCCATACTTCGACGGAATGACTCGCGAGCCTTCACCGGTGACCGACATCCATGCAGCGCGAGTGCTTGCCAAATTAGGCGATTCGGTAACGACCGACCACATTAGCCCGGCTGGTTCCATTAAGGCCGACAGCCCGGCTGGCAAGTACCTCAGCGAGCGCGGCATTTCGCGCGTCGACTTTAACTCTTATGGATCGCGACGCGGCAATCACGAGATTATGATTCGTGGCACGTTCGCCAACATCCGCCTGCGCAATCAACTGCTAACCGACGTTGAAGGTGGTTACACTCGCGACTTCACGTTGCCAGATGCGCCACAGGCCTTCATCTTCGACGCGTCTGCCAACTATCAAGAGCAAGCGATTCCGCTGGTGATTCTCGGTGGCAAAGAGTACGGCTCTGGTTCATCGCGCGACTGGGCGGCCAAAGGTACGAGCCTGTTAGGAGTGAGGGCGGTTATCACCGAGAGCTTCGAGCGAATTCACAGAAGCAACCTGATTGGAATGGGTGTGCTGCCACTGCAGTTTCCAGCGGGTCAGTCGGCTGACTCGTTGGGGCTCGATGGCACCGAGATCTTCGATATCGAGGGTATAGAGGCGTTGAACCTTGGTTCAACCCCGAAAACTGTTCGAGTGACAGCGACCCCTTCTAGTCATTCCACGGCAGGCAAGTCAGCGGTCGTCTTTGAGGCTGTTGTTCGAATCGATACGCCAGGCGAAGCTGACTACTTCAGGAACGGCGGAATTCTTCAGTACGTGCTCAGAAGCCTGGTTGCGAATTCATAATGTCTATTCTCGAGCGAATCAACGGCCCAGCAGACCTGAAGGCACTTTCGGCTGCTGAGCTTGAGACGCTTGCAGAGGAGATTCGCACTTACCTGATTACGTCGGTGGCGAAAGTCGGTGGCCACCTTGGGCCGAATCTCGGTGTCGTTGAAGTTTCGATTGCAATGCACCGAGTATTCAATTCGCCGGTAGACAGCATTGTTTTCGACACCGGGCATCAAAGCTACGTTCATAAGCTTCTTACCGGTCGAAAGAACTTTGACAACTTGCGACAGAAAGACGGTATCGCCGGCTATCCGCAACGATCAGAGTCTGAGCATGACATCGTCGAGAGTTCTCACGCTTCGTCATCGCTTAGCTGGGCAGATGGAATTGCGAAGGCATATCGCCTGACCGGTCAGGATGATCGCTACGTGGTTGCCCTGATTGGTGATGGCGCACTCACCGGCGGAATGGCCTGGGAGGCACTGAACAACATCAGCGACGACAACGATCGAAAACTCGTAATAATCGTGAATGACAACGGCCGTTCGTATGCGCCAACAATCGGCGGATTCGCTCGAACACTAAACGACATTCGAACCGAGCAAACCTATAGAAAGCTGTACAGGCTCAGTCGCAAGTTCTTTGAGCGTTTTGGTTGGCTCGGCCGTTCAGCTTTCTCGATGATTCGTGGAGCCGGAAAAGGTCTTCTAGGTTCGGTCACACCCAAGAGCATGTTTCCTAACCTCGACCTAAAGTACATCGGTCCAATTGACGGCCACGATCTCGCGGCCGTAGAGCAAGCTCTTGAGCAAGCCAAAAAGTATGCCTATCCGGTTATCGTGCACGTGATAACTCAAAAGGGTAAGGGCTTCGACCCAGCGATGCTAAACGAGGCCGATCAATTTCACGCCGTCGGTCAAATCAACCCTGAGACAGGGGAGTCGCTCGAAACCGCCACGTCATCGTGGACCAAAGTCTTCGGAAGCGAGCTGGTTCAACTGGCCGAGAAGAACGACAGGCTTGTTGCGATAACCGGCGCAATGCTGAATCCGGTTGGCCTCGGCGAGTTTGCCAAGAGGTTCCCGAACCGGGTCTTCGATGTGGGCATCGCCGAACAGCACGCCGTCACTTCGGCCGCTGGCATGGCCTTCGGTGGTTTGCATCCGGTCGTTGCTGTCTATGCAACCTTCATGAACAGAGCACTAGATCAAGTTCTCATGGATGTTGCCCTGCACAAAGAGGGTGTCACCTTTGTGCTCGATCGCGCGGGTGTAACCGGCCCCGACGGTGCCAGCCACCACGGAATGTGGGACCTAGCAATTTTCCAGGTCGTTCCAAACATCAGAATTGCAGCACCACGTGACGCAAATCTGCTCAGGGAACTTCTTGGTGAAGCAGTTGCGATTGAAGACGCTCCAACGCTTGTCAGGTTCGGCAAGGGTTCAGTCGATGAGAACATCAACGCTCTTCGCCGTCTCGACGACGGCGTCGATGTTCTCTTCGAGAGCTCTGCTAAGGATGTCTTGCTCGTTGCCGTTGGCTCGATGGCAAAAATCGCGCTGCAGGTAACCAGCCTGCTCGCCGCTCAGGGAATTGGTTCAACGGTAATTGATCCTCGCTGGGTTGTTCCGGTAGCAGACTCGGTTATCGAGTTAGCGGCAAAACATCGTCTAGTCGTAACTATTGAAGATGGCATCCGTGTTGGTGGTATTGGCACTCGAATTAGGCAGGCAATGCGCGCCGCTCAAGTTGACACGGCTCTCAACGAGGTTGGTCTGCCAGACGAGTTTCTCGAACATGCCACTCGCGACGAGATTCTTGATCGTGTCGGCTTGAATGCTCAAACCATTGCGAGAGACATCGTTGCTCAGGTGCTCGGGGCTAAAGTTCCCTACGCGCGCCCACTCGACGAAACTTCAAACCCAAAACTAAGCTTCTGACTCGGTCTTTTCTGCTTCGGGTTTCTCAACCACAAAAGTGTGGCTCAAAGAAATCGAGTTTGCGAGAGTCTCAGCAATCAGAGCAATCTGCCAAGGTCTCGTAGACAAAGCGTCGAGTTCACTCTCAATCTGCTCTGTGGTTGTGCTCTCGCGCTCGACCCAGCAAATCTGCCTGATTGTGTCTGGT
>JBEAWS010000108.1:0-6124 GCA_041160185.1 Actinomycetota bacterium | reverse complement strand
TTCTCGATGATCAGGTTGGTTTCGGAACCAGCGGTCGCGTTTATGTGACGCTCGATTCTGCGCGCAAACTGTTCAGCCAGTATCCGTACGTTTCGAGCATCGTGGTTCAGGCAAAGACTGCAGAGCAGGTTGATTCGCTGCAATTCAGCGCCGATGCCCTGCTGCGCGAGCGATACGGTCTCACGGCCGAGGCCGAGACCCGCTACACAATCACGAACCAGGCATCGCTGATTGCAGCGGTCGGCTCAATCACCGATACCCTCGGGCTACTGCTCACCGGAATCGCAGCGATCAGCTTGATTGTTGGTGGCATCGGCATCATGAACATCATGCTGGTCTCGGTGCGAGAGCGAACCAGGGAGATTGGCGTGAGGCGAGCAATCGGCGCCAAACAGAGCAACATTCTGACGCAGTTTCTAATCGAGGCCATCGTGCTTTCGCTTGCCGGTGGTGTGATCGGGCTCATCCTTGGTGAAATTGCAGCGTTCATCTTGGCAATCATCGGCGACTGGGTCTTCGCGATCAGGCTCGACACCGTGATGCTCGCACTGGGCTTCAGTCTGCTGGTTGGTGTGGTCTTTGGTGTCTGGCCGGCCCGCACCGCGGCCAAGCTCGAGCCAATCGACGCCCTCAGGTTCGAATAATCGCCTGAGCGCTACAACCCCAACTGGTTGTCAGGCGGCGCCACTAACTTTCGAGTGTGGAATTAGTCATGACGTTTATCATCTCGTTTGTGGCACTGGCAATCGCTGTTTTCGTTTTAGCGGCTGTGTTGGGCCTGATCTCGATCTTTTCAGGAGCCGGTAAAAGCACTTCTCGGCCCGCGGCTTCGTCTCAAATGAACGAGGGTGACTTTCATTCTGGCCCTGGGGGCTACACGCCCAACACTGCATACCCAGAGACTCACTACGGATCAGCCGGTCAGAACGACCGCGACGAAGAAGACCCCAGGAATCATTAGGTCGTAAATTGTTGCATTAATGCTATGTAGTATGTATGCTACAAGCATGAGCAGAAACTCCGAAGAGCCGGTCTTCAACCAGATTGAGCAAGTGCGCACATCCTTGGGCCTATCCAGGCAGCAGCTTGCCGAGCTCGTCGGCGTTCACTACCAAACCATTGGTTACCTCGAGCGCGGGGAATACAGCCCGTCGCTCGTGCTGGCTCTGCGCATCGCTGATCAACTAAAAACCCCTGTTGAAGAGCTCTTTTGGCTCAAGGAGGAAAAGTAAATGAATGAATCACTCGTAGTTTTCGTAATCTTGGCGACACTCGCACTTGCTTACTTTTGGATTTATCCAAAGTATGCAGGCAACGACGTCAAGAAAATGGCATGGCTTGACTTTGCACTCGGATTCATTCCGTTAGGTGTGTCAGCAATTCTGTTTTGGCAGTCAGATCCAACTTTCAGAATGGTGTTCTTTGACACCAACTGGTTCTTCTTCACTTTGGTCGCTATGACCGTGTTAGAACTGCCGCTCTTCTTTTGGTACATCAAGGCACGAGGTCTGGGCAGGGCCTACTTAGAATCAATGGGCTTTGTTGGGTCAAGAGAAGCTGCTTGGGCGACTGCATCTGTCAAGCAGGTAGAGAAGCAACTAAACGACACCCAGTGGGATGGTCTGAGAACTAGAGGCGCAAAAATCTTTCTTCTTGTGGCAACGAACGTATTTCTGTTCGTCGGAACAGTCTTCTTGATCGTCGTGGGCGATAACGGCTGGACAGCGCTATCGCTGATTTACATCTTGCTCGTGTTCGCATTCTGGTTCTTGCTGCGTCAATCGGTTCGTCTAGTTGCCGATGCGCCTGAAGAAGCTCTCGACGAAAGGCTGGTTCGCATTCGCGACCGAAGCTACGTAATCGCTTATCGCTGGCTTGCTCTTATTGTCATGGGTTTGGCCACTGCTCTCATAGTTTTCAGTGTTGTGTCAGACTCACAAGCTGGAAGTGACGGTTTCTCGTACAACCTTCCGCTTACCTGGCCTCAGATTCAGGCCGTTTTCTGGCTCATCTTTGCCTACGCGTTCATGCTGCCGTCAATGGCAATCATCAGTCAAGAGCTTGCAAAGGAAGGTAAAAATTGATTCAACGCGATAGTTTTCCAGACATACTTAGGGGTTTCGCGTTACTTGGCATCGCACTTGTCAACATCCCGCTGTTGGCAATCGACCCGGTAACTCACGTTGAAGGCGCAGATCTAACCGAGCTTTCAAATGCTTCAACGGCGTTCATAGTTATTGCGCTGTTTCAGGCCAAGTTCTATCTGCTCTTCTCTTTCTTGTTTGGCTATTCGGCGCACTACATTCTCAAAGACTCCAAGCAAAACCGCGGTCGATGGGTTGGCAGATCAGTCGGGCTAGTTCTGCTCGGAATTCTGCACTTCAGCCTCTTGTTCTTCGGCGACATCCTGTTTATCTACGGATTGTTCGGTCTGCTTTTGCTTGCCTTCTACTTTCGCAAAGATAAGACGCTGAAGGTTTGGGCATGGGGCATCTATGTCGTATCAGGTCTTTTGCTGCTCGCAGTATCTGCGCTAACCATGCTTGGCGAGCAGTTTCTTGCGATGAAGGGTAAGTCCTTTCCAGATCTGAATACAGATGAGTTCGCAAGTGTGATGACGAATGACAATTTCATCGCCTCAATTTCTGAGAGGCTCGAGCTTTGGCTTACCGCGGCACCGACCGGATTCTTGCTGCAAGGCCCGATGGTCTTCGTTGCCTTCCTGGTGGGTGTTCTTGCGGCGCGCAGAAAAGCGCTCGGTGAAAACGCCAATGCTTCGACTATGAAGAAACTTGCTATCTGGGGTCTTACCCTCGGCCTGCCAATCCAGATGCTTTCGGCGTATATTTTCATTCAGAACGCCGTTGCAGAAAACTACAGCTATGGCACCTACCTGCTCTCAATCGCCATCAACTTTCTGGCTGCACCAATTCTCTCGGCCGGCTATGTTGGTGTGCTCTGGTTGCTAAGTCGAAAGTTGCAACTTGGACTGTTGTCATCGGCAGGCAAATACTCGCTCACGATTTACCTGAGCCAATCAGTGGTTTTCGCAACCCTATTCTCAGGATGGGGATTCGGGCTGTTTGCACAACTCGGAGTTCTGCCGGTCACCCTGATTGGTTTCGCAACCTGGCTGGTTTTGGCGTTGATTGCACAACTCGTTGCCAAGTCTGGTCGCAAAGGCCCGATGGAGTCACTACTAACATCATTCAGCAAACTGTTTGGAGCTAAACAATGAACTTAGAACAACTCGGTCTACTCGGCGTATTTCTAGCCGGCGCAACGCCATGGCTTGAGGCCATCGTGGTCATCCCAGCGGGTTTGCTGTTTGGCCTTGACCCGTTCTGGGTTGTCACAGCCGCACTGGTTGGCAACGCAATCACGATTTTCTTGTTCGCCTATCTCGGCTCTGCAATTAGAGACTGGATTCGATCAAAGAGAAAAGACAAAACCTCGAGCAAGCCTGATCGCTTCGCCAAGGCGCAAAAGTTGTTCGACCGCTATGGCATCTATGGTCTGGCCGCACTCTCACCAGTTCTTGTTGGCACTCAGTTCGCGGCAGCAATTGCTGTTGCCGCCGGCGTGAAACCCCTTCGCACAGCTCTGCTCATTACCGCGGCTACCGCAGCTTGGGCAATTGCCATTGCCTCCCTAATGCTGCTCATAGGCTTAGACCGCTGGGCTCAATTCGCCTAGCAAGCTAACTTGCGTCGAGGAGAAATATGAACGCCGAACTGCTAAAAAACCTGATAATCGTGATCACGGTTGCTGTTGCCGCGTTCAAGGTTGCTCTCAACGAACTTGATATTCGATCGAGCCGCACGGCTTTAGCCGGCAGCCCTAAGGCTGAGGTCAAGAAAGCGGTTGAATACACAGTGACCAAAAGACGTTTTGAGTCGACCACAACCGTCATCACTGCCATCGTCGTGCTCGCATTTCTTGTTCTCGGTCTCTATGGTCAGATTCAGCAGTTGGTAGCTGGCTCTATTCAGGGACAGATTTGGCAAGACCTAGTTTTCTTGCTTGCTATGGCCTTCGGACTGTTCATCCTTGGGATACCGGGTTCCATCTACAAGACCTTCGTAATCGAGGCGAAATTCGGATTCAACCGCACGACCGGAAAGATTTTCGTCATCGACAGGATTCGAGGCATTGTTCTCGGTGCTTTGATTCTTGGCCCGATTCTGCTCGGCTTGCTTTGGATTTACCAGCAAGTTCCAAACCAAATCTGGTGGATAGCTTTCGTCGCAATTAACCTGATTTCTTTGATAACTGCAGCCATTGGCACCAGCGTGATTCTGCCGTTATTCAATAAGTTAAAGGAACTGCCAGAGGGTGAATTGCGAGACAAGATTCTTGCTCTTTGTGAGAAACAGAACTACAAACTGAAGCGCATTTACGTCATGGATAGCTCCAAACGATCATCCAAGTCGAATGCGTTCTTTAGCGGAATTGGCAAAACTAAGACAATCGTTCTATTCGACTCACTTATCGCCAACCACACTGTTGATGAGGTGGTGGGTGTTCTAGGCCACGAAATGGGTCATGACAAGCTCGGTCACATTCGCTCGATGCTGCTCTTGAACATGCTTCAGAGCTTCGTGATTTTTGCCCTATTTGGCTGGGCGTTACAAGAGCCCGCGCTATCTGAGGCTCTAGGCGGTAGCGGAGTTCAACTAGTGCTGTCACTGATCGCATTCGGAATGTTGTTCTCGCCAATCAACTTCGTTCTAGGGATTTTTGACAACTACATGACCAGGCGAAATGAGCACGGTGCAGACATTTTCGCTTCCCAGGTTTATGGCAAAGAGCACATCATCTCAGCCTTGCAGCGACTAAGTGCAGACAACCTGGCCAACCCCGCGCCTCACCCGTTGTACGTGCTGGCTTACTATTCGCACCCACCGGCTAGCAAGCGTGTATCTCATGTTTTAGAGGCAAAGCTCGCCTAGCTGCTCTAAAGCGAGGCGCAGGCACTGGCATTTACTAGCCAGCTGGGATGAAGCCCTTATCGAGCTCCCAGAGGCGAATCGGGGAGTTCTCGAGAATCCAAAACTGCAGATCTTTGTCTATACCCAGAATCACTGCGATACCCACCAAGACAAAAATTATGCCGAGCAGTCTCTTGAAGTTGCCATCGGGGTTGGCAATCCACCGCGCTTTGCCAATCACCTTTTGACCAAGTAACGAAACCAGCAGCAGTGTGCCGCATAGCCCAATGGCATAGGCCAACAGAAGCACAACTCCCTCGGCGAATGACGCGGGCAAAACCGCAACGATTACATAGAGATACAGTGGCGAGCACGAGGTAAAGACCGGCCCGAGCGCTGCGCCAGTGAGTATCGCGCCAAGCGTGCCACCGCGCTCACGAGCCGCAACGAGGCGCTTATCGCTTCGACGCTGAAGCGAGAGCTTGGTCGAAACGGCATCCCAGAGTCTAGGAAAGATTGAAACGATGCCGAGAGCAATCAGAATCACGCCGCTGATGAGTTGCCAAGTCATTTGTGGAATATCGATGAGTGCCGTTGTCGCTCTCAATAGAAGTGTGAACACGACCACCGATGCCCCAAGTGACGCGGCAATCAGATCGGCCCGCCTGCGAGCTTCGGCGGATGGTTTGCCGAGCGAGCCGCCGACGATAACTGGCAGCAATGGCAAGACGCATGGCGCGAGAGTGGTCAGCACTCCGGCAATAAATGCGCCTAGAACAAGCATTACGAGATTTTCTCTTCAATCTCAGCAACAGTTGTGCTGCCATACCAACGTTGCAATTCGTTGCCTGCGCTGTCGATCTGAACAAAGGTGTGCTGCACGATCACGTCATACTTCTTTCGCATTTCGGTGTTCTCGTCAAAATCGACCAGCACGATGGTCAAGTCTTCGGGAATCTCACCAAGGCCTGATTCAAAACCGTCTCGAGCTGCCTTGCAGGTTGAGCACCAATAGGCGTTGTAAAACAAGACCACGTTTGAGGCTGAGTATTTTTCGGGCGATGCCGAATAGGTCTCATAGCTGATGTAGCCGGCAGCGTTTGCATAAACGCCTTCAGGTGCACCTGTAGTCGACACTGGTTCAGGTTGCACGTTTGTCTCTGCAGGCACATTGGCGGCACACGAGGAAAGCA
>JBEAWS010000039.1:0-9542 GCA_041160185.1 Actinomycetota bacterium | reverse complement strand
GTAGACGAGGTCTCCGCCGTAAGGGCTGCGCTCGTGCACCGGCAACTGGTTGCAGTACTCGACGGTTCGCTTGATCTCATCTAGGTTGCTGAAGTCAATGTGCGGGTCGATTCCCTGGCTGAATAGGTTCAATCCCAAGGTGACCAGGTCGACATTTCCGGTGCGCTCGCCATTTCCGAACAGGCAACCCTCGATGCGGTCAGCGCCGGCTAGGTAACCAAGTTCGGCCGCTGCCACTGCCGTTCCGCGGTCGTTGTGCGGGTGTAGTGAAAGCAGGATGCTGTCGCGACGATTCAGGTTGCGGCTCATCCATTCGATGGAGTCGGCGTAGACGTTAGGTGTCGACATCTCAACCGTGGCGGGCAGGTTGATTACCATCTTGTGATCGGGGGTCGGATCGATTACTTCGATGACGGCATTGCAAACCTCGAGCGCATACTCGAGCTCGGTGCCGGTGTAAGACTCCGGTGAGTACTCGTAGAAAACTTTGGTACCGGGCAACCTGTGCTCAAGCGATTTGCACTTTCGCGCACCGTTTAGCGCGATGTTTAGAATTCCCTGCTTGTCTTGATTGAAGACCACGCTTCGCTGCAAGACCGAGGTCGAGTTGTAAAAGTGAACGATGGCCTGCTTCGAACCGACGAGCGAATCGTAGGTTCGTTCGATGAGTTCGTCGCGCGCCTGGGTCAGCACCTGAATTGTGACGTCATCTGGGATGTGCCCGTCTTCAATCAGCAGGCGAACGAAGTCAAAATCGGTTTGACTCGCAGACGGAAACCCAACTTCGATCTCTTTGTAGCCCATGTTCACGAGAAGCTTGAACATCTTTAGCTTGCGCTCGGGGCTCATCGGATCGATGAGGGCTTGGTTGCCATCGCGAAGATCTACAGCGCACCAGCGAGGTGCCTCAACGATTCGCTTGGATGGCCAGGTGCGGTCTTCGAGCTGCACCGAAATCTGCTCGTGAAAAGGCTGATATTTCGAAATCGGCATTCCGGATGCCTTCTGGGTGTTCTTCATCTTGTCTCCTGGGCGCTTTGGCGCCGAATCTGGTTAGTCGGGATGGCGAAACCTCCGCGACGAGGAAAACCTGGTTTAGGCCCCGTCGCGGCCACTAAGCAGAATTAGGCCGAAGAACATCTCTTTAGAGTAGCCGAGCGACCTAGAGCAGGCAACTAAAAGCCAAGCCGCCCGAGCTGCTTGGGGTCGCGCTGCCAATCTGGCGCAACCTTCACACGGATAGACAGAAACACGCGTTGCCCCAGCAGTTTTTCGATTTCGAGTCGTGCTCGCCTGCCCACGTCACTCAACCGTGAACCCTTGTGCCCGATGATGATTGACTTCTGGCTGTCGCGTTCGACCCACACGTTCACGTGCACATCCATGAGGTCTTTGCCCTCGCGCTGGTTCATTTCATCCATGGTTACCGCCAAAGAGTGCGGAAGTTCGTCTCGAACGCCCTCGAGCGCGGCCTCACGCACCAACTCGCAAATTCGCGACTCAATGGTCTCGTCGGTAACGATCTCATCGGGGTACAACTGCTCAGAAAGCGGCAACTCAGCTATCAACAGGTTGGCAAGCTCTTCGAGCTGATCTTCGGCAACTGCCGAAACCGGAATAATCGCAGACCATTCGCGCAGCGCTTGCACCGCCAAAAGTTGCTCGGCTAGCTGCTTCTTCGAGACGAGTTCACTCTTGGTGACAATCGCAATGAGTTTTGCGCGTCGGTAGTTGCCCAGCTGCTCATTGATAAAGGTGTCCCCCACGCCGATGCGTTCGTTAGCCGGAATGCAAAAACCAATCACGTCAACATCGCCAAGTGTGCTGTCGACCAGATCGTTAAGCCGCTGGCCGAGAAGAGTTCTCGGTCGGTGCAGCCCCGGAGTATCGACGATGATGATTTGGCCGTGCTCGCGGTGAACGATTCCCCTGATGGCACGACGGGTGGTCTGCGGCTTCGAACTGGTGATGGCAACTTTTTCGCCAACCATCGCGTTGGTGAGTGTCGACTTGCCAACGTTGGGTCGGCCAACAAAAGAAACAAATCCTGAGCGGTAGTTAGTTTTCATTCTCGTCGACCCCGAAGGCAGCCTGTGCGTCTGTCAGATTCTGGTCGCGATGAACGAGCACAGACACCAGACGCTTGCGCCTGCCTTCGATTCGGTCTGCCTCGAAGCGCAGCCCAGAGAAAACAATCACGTCGCCGCGCATTGGCAGGCGTCCGAGCTCTTTGGCCAGCAGCCCGCCGACGCTGTCAACGTCTTCGTCGTCGAGTTCAATTTCAAAGAGTTCGCCGAGATCCATGAGTGAGTACCTCGCCGCAACTCGATAGCCACCATCTTCAAGCTCGGTCAGTTCATCTTCGTCGTCGTCATACTCGTCGGCGATTTCACCGACTAGCTCCTCGATTACGTCTTCCATGGTTACCAAACCGGCTACCCCGCCGTATTCGTCGATAACTATGGCGATGTGGGTTGCGTTGCTCTGCATGGCTTGCAGCAGGTCATCTACCGGAAGCGACTCTGGCATGAAAACAACCTTGCGGCAGACCTCAGAGACCGGCCGCTTAGCAGTTTTCTTGTCGCCCTCGTTCAGCACTCGAGCCAGGTCTTTGAGGTAAAGAATTCCGGTCACTTCATCGACGGTCTTGCCAACGATTGGCAGCCTCGAGAACCCGCTCTTCAAGAAAAACTCCATCGCGGCCGAAAGAGTCGAATCATCACGGATGGTGGCCATGTCGACTCTAGGCACCATGATTTCGCGAATGATGGTCTCGCCGAATTCTTCAACCGAATCAATCAGATCCTGCTCAAACTCCTCTGGCGCCTCTTCTTTTGGCAGCGACAACGGCGTGAATAGAAGGTGTAGCGAATTCACCACACCGCGCAATTTCTTCGACAGCCAGGTGCCAAATCGGTCGTGGCCGAATCTGCGGGCCGCCAACTGCGTGCCAAAAAGTAGCGCGAGCATGAGCACCACAGAAATGATTGCGGTGACCCACCACTCGAATCCGAGCGGCACCAATCCCTGACCAATGGTCACACCGAAGATTCCGGTTAGCGTCATGCGCGCAAAACTCACTGTTTCGGCTTTGTGGGTGTCTTCCTCAGAGGCCTCGAGAGCAGCCTTAACGATTGCCGCGGCGGCAGTCATGACTGCGAGTAGCAGCGAGATCCAAAATGCTAGTGCGAGCAACTAGGCCACCTTTTCTTTTTCATAGAAGGTCGCGAGGATGTCTTTCTGCGTACCAAACATTTCGCGCTCTTCATCTGGTTCGGCATGGTCAAAACCAAGCAGGTGAAGAATTCCGTGGGTGACCAGCAGCAAAATCTCGTCGATGAGTTCGTGTTTGGCGTCTTCGGCTTGCTTCACCGCATAGGACGGGCAAACCACAATGTCGCCGAGTAAACCGGGTGCCGTAACTTCGCCCTCTGCCCCCGGTCGAAGCTCATCCATCGGAAAACTCAAAACGTCGGTTGGCCCCGGTTCGTCCATCCACTGAACGTGCAACTCGGCCATCGGCTCTTCGTCGACGAATTGAATCGCCAATTCGGCAGCCGGGTGAATGCGCATTATGTCTAACGCGTGCTCGGCGAGGCGCAGAATTCGCTCGTGATCGAGCTCAAATGTTGTCTCGTTGTTTATCTCGATGCTCACTTGCGACCGCGACTCTCTTCGAACTTCGAGTAGGCATCGATGATCTTGGCAACCAGCGAGTGCCTCACCACGTCTTCTGATGTCAGGTAACTCACCGACATGTCATCAACATCGCCGAGCACCTCTAGCGCGGTGCGCAGGCCAGAGGTACCGTTTGGCAGGTCAATCTGGGTTATGTCGCCGGTTACAACCATCTTTGAGTTGAATCCGAGGCGGGTTAGGAACATCTTCATTTGCTCGGGAGTGGTGTTTTGCGCCTCATCGAGGATTATGTACGAATCGTTGAGTGTTCGACCGCGCATGTAAGCCAACGGGGCCACTTCGACAGTGCCGCTTGCCAATAGCTTCGGAACAGATTCTGGATCGAGCATTTCGTGCAGAGCGTCAAACAGGGGGCGTAAATACGGGTCAATCTTGTCGTTCAGGGTTCCGGGCAAGAAACCCAAGCGCTCGCCAGCCTCTACCGCCGGACGGGTGAGAATGATTCGGCTGACTTCTTTGCGTTGCAGTGCCTGCACAGCCTTGGCCATCGCCAGGTAGGTCTTTCCGGTTCCGGCTGGTCCAACGCCAAAGGCAATTGTGTTTTGGTCAATCGCATCAACATAGAGTTTCTGACCGATAGTCTTCGGGCGAATGCTCTTGCCCCTCGACGACAGGATGCTCTGACTCAATACGTCGGTGGGGCGAAGTTTGGCTTCGTCGATGATCTTGGCAGAGCGAGAAATATCTTGCGGAGCCAACTGCTGCCCGCTCGAAATGAGCAGCACCATCTCTTCGATGAGATTCTTGGCGCGTTCTATGTCTTCGACCGGACCGGTGAAAGTAAGGGTGTTGCCTCGCGCTAGCACCTCGACCTCAGGAAAAGCGTTCTCTAGTGTTTTCAAAAGTGCATCGTTTGTTCCGAGCAGGCTAACCATCGGAACTTGCGTGACGTCTAACTGCACGCGACTTTTCGGGTTGGTCACTGAGCTACTCGCCCGCCTTCGGAGTCTTGCTCATGATGTGACCGTGAACGTGAAAAACTGTTTGACCGGCCGCCTCGCCAGTGTTGAAGGTGAATCGATGAGAACCCTCGGTGAGCTGCTGCGCGACTTTTGCGCCCAACACCATGACATCCTGCATAACCAATGGGCTCTGCAGCGCTAGCTCTGTGACGTTTGAATGGTGCTGCCTTGGCACAATCAAGACATGGATGGGTTGCTGAGGTGAAATGTCGTTGAACGCGATGGCGTGCTCAGACTCTGCAACGAGCTGGGCCGGAATCTCTCCGGAGATGATCTTGCAAAAAATGCAATTCTCAGTGGTCAATTTGCCTCCACAGATGAGTTTAGTTTCATCAAATCAACCAAAGATTCCGTGTGAAGACTGAATGATCGTGACGGCAACCACGCCGGCGGTCGAGGTTCGCAAGATTGCCTCGCCCAATCGAACCCGAATCGCCCCGGCCGCTTCAAATCTGGATAGTTCAACCTCGTCGATTCCGCCCTCTGGGCCAACGATTACGGCAATTTTTCCTTGGGCAAGCGGCTGGGCGGCTAGGCCCACTTCGGCTGTGGGGTCGAGAACAAAGACGCGGTCAAACTCTGCCAGTGTGTCGGCTAGCTCGGCGGTGGCCACTGCTGAGTGCACCTTTGGGTGCCAAACCCGCAGGGATTGCTTGGCTGCCTCATCGCAGATTACCTGCCAGCGCACCTGCCCCTTGGCTGCCTTGCCTGCATCCCAGCGCGAAATCGACCGTTCGGCCTGCCAGGGAACCACCTGCATAATGCCCAGTTCGGTCGATGCCTGAATGGCGAGCTCGTCGCGATCGCCCTTGGCCAAAGCCTGCACCAGGGTTATGTCGAGCGACGGCCGTGGCTCTTGTGCGACCGCCGTGACCGAAACCTGCAGTGCCTTGGCGTCTACCCTGGCAACCTCGCCTCGAACGCGCAGACCCAAACCATTGGTGAGTTGAATTGCTTCGCCCACGCGCATTCTGCGCACCGCAATCGCGTGCTTCGCCTCGTCGCCGGCTAACTGCACCACGCTACCCACTGTCGGCGGCTGGTCGAGATGCAACTTAAAGAGTGGTTCGACCATTACTTGTTCTTGCGCTTCGAATATTGACCCTGCGTATGTTTAGCCAGCTTGATTTCGTCAGACTTTCTGAATTCAGCCAACTGCCGAAAGAGTTCTTTCTGCTTTGAATCAATTTTGCTCGGGGTGTTCACCTGAATTGTCACGTATAGGTCGCCGCGACCCGAGCCGCGAAGGTGGGTAACGCCTTTGTTCTTGAGGTGAATTTGATCGCCGCTCTGCGAGCCGTGTTCAATTTGAATCTCGATTGGTCCATCGAAGGTTTCAATCTTGGCGCGGTTTCCGAGAACGGCATCGTGCAGCGGAACTTCGAGAGTGCAGTGCAGATCATCGCCACTTCGAGAGTAAATCTCGTGAGCACGAACCGCGATGTCAACATAGATGTCACCCTGCGGTCCACCCGCGAAACCCACTTCGCCCTGACCCGAGAGTTGCAAACGCAAACCATCTTCAACGCCCGCGGGAATGTTCAAATCGAGTGTTCGTCGAGCACGCACTCGACCCTGCCCTCGGCACTTGTTGCACTGGTCAGCAATAACCTGGCCAAATCCGCGACAGGCACCACACGGCTGCGAGGTCATAACGTTTCCGAGCAGCGAACGAACCTGGCGTTGAATCGAACCACTGCCGCGACAGATATCGCAAACGCTCGGTGAGGTTCCCGGCCTGCAACAGGTTCCGTTGCACTCCTCGCAGAGAATCGCGGTGTCAATCTCAATCGACTTGGCGGCACCAAAGACAACTTCATCCAGGGTCATATCCACCCGGATGAGCGCATCCTGGCCACGTTCTGAGCGGCTTCTGGGGCCACGAGCCTGTCCTCCGCCGAAGAAGGTGTCGAAGATGTCGCCGAAGCCGAAGCCACCCATTCCGCCAAACGGGTCTTGCCCGCCCATGTCGTACTTGCGGCGCTCATCTGGGTCGCTCAGCACTTCGTATGCGTGCGTTACTAGCTTGAACTTCTCTTGAGATTCAGGTGCGTCGTTAACATCTGGATGCAGCTCGCGCGCAAGTCGTCGGTATGCCTTTTTTATCTGATCGTCTGTCGCATTGCGATCGAGGCCAAGAACCTCGTAGTGGTCTGACATTAGAAACCCCCGAGCGCTTGAGTTAGGTAGCGCGAGACCGCACGCACGGCTGCAATGTTGCTCGCGTAGTCCATGCGAGTCGGGCCTAGCACTCCGAGCTTGGCGACTTCGGCACCTTCTTTTTCATAACCTGACAGCACAACCGAAGTGGTCGAGAATTGCTCGATTTCGTTCTCGATTCCAATTCGCAAAGCGACTCCGTGCTGTTCGGCCTGCATCTCTTGAATTAACTTGAGAAGTACGACCTGCTCTTCAATCGCCTCGAGCATGGGCGAGATGCTGCCCTTGAAATCTTCTTCGCGCCTCGCGAGGTTTGCCGTTCCGGCGAGAATCACCTTGTCTTGGCGATTGGCATCTACCTGCTCGAGCAGGTTATCGAGCACGAGATTGACCGCGCCCTGTCGGTTCACTGCAAACTTCGATGCAAAGTCTTCTAGCTTGGTCGCAACCTGAGACAGTGAAATGCCTTGAAGCGCTCCAACCATCTGAGCTCTCAGGTTCGCCACGAATTCATCATCGAGATCTCTGTCGAAGTGAATAAGGTGCTGCTGAATGCGGCTGATGTCGGTGACCAGAATTAGCAGCGCTTGCTGGTCGTCTACCTTTAGTAATTCGACGCTCTTGACCGAACCTCTTTCGAGGCTCGGATACTGAACCATTGCGACCTGGTTCGTTAGTTGCGAAAGCAACCGAACGGTTCTGCCAAGCACCTCATCGAGATCGGCACTGCCCTGCATAAAGGTTTCGATTGCCGAGCGCTCTGGAATGCTAAGTGGCTTCACTTCGCCGAGTCGGTCAACAAAGAGTCGGTATCCCTTGTCTGTCGGAACGCGCCCACTTGAGGTGTGCGGTGCGACGATTAGCTTCTCGTCTTCTAGCAACGCCATGTCATTGCGGATGGTTGCCGGCGAGACACCAAAGGCGTGCCGCTCGACCAGCGACTTGCTGCCCACCGGCTGATTGGTCTCGATGTAGTCGTGCACGATGGCCCGAAGCACTTCAAGACTTCGCTCTGGAATCATATTCACCTCGTTAGCACTCGCTCTGTCTGAGTGCCAATTTTAGCCCATCGCCTTGGTTATGCTCTAGATATGAGTAACCCTTATGAAACCGCGCGCCCCTGGACCCCTCAGGAAGAGAAAATCGCCGCCGTTATCGTTCACGTTGCGGCCATCTTCTTCGAGTTTTTCGCACCGATCATCGGATACCTATTTCTCAAGGACAAAGGGCCGTTTGTGCAGCATCACGCCAAAGAGTCGCTGAATTTCTCAATCACCGTGCTACTAATCGGCATCGTGCTTGCGATCAGCTTTATCGGTTTGGTCATTATCTGGGCGGTGCCCGCTTACTGGGTCATTTGCCGCGTGATTGCTGCGCTGCAGACCTCACAGGGCAAGTTCTTCAAGTACCCGCTGACCATTCGTTTCATCAAGTAGTCGAGCGCGACCGCTATCCGAGTAGGTCTCTAACCAACGCATCGGCAAGCAGGCGACCCTTGAGGGTTAGCGTCAATTGCCCACGGATGGCATCCTCGGCGTTAACCGTGCCGTCAGCGATGAACTGGCTGATTGGTTTGGCCGCCTGAGGGTTGACCGACTTTAGATAGTCAATCGGCATTCCTTCGCGAAGCCGCAACTCGAGCAGAACACGCTCTGTGGCTTTTGCGCTGTCATCAAGAGTTTCACGAGCAAGAGCTGGCGATTCACCGGCAACCAAGCGCTGTGCGTAAGCCGAAGGATGTTTCACGTTCCACCAGCGAGTGCCGCCTACGTGCGAGTGCGCTCCCGGACCGTATCCCCACCAGTCATTGCTGCGCCAGTATGCGAGGTTGTGCTGCGACATAGTTGAGTCACCCTGGCTCCAGTTGCAAACCTCGTACCAATCAAAGCCCGCGGCAGAAATCATTTGCTCTGCAATTTCATACTTGTCAGCGTGATCATCGTCGCTCGGCTGGCTTAACTCGCCGCTTCGCACCTGTCGCGCCAACTTGGTTCCCGGTTCAACAATTAGCGAGTAGGCGCTGATGTGGTTTGGCTCAAGACCGATTGCTGTCGACAGTGACTCGCGCCAATCATCAATCGACTCACCCGGCGTTCCATAGATCAGATCGACAGAAACCTGTAACCCGGCCGATTTAGCGGCAGCGACCGCCTTCGCAACGTTCTCCGGGTTGTGTGTTCGATCGAGAGTTTTGAGCACCGAGGCTACCGAAGATTGCATGCCAATCGAAACACGTGTGAAACCCGCTTCGGCCAGAGTGTTTAGGTATCGCTCATCAACGGTGTCGGGGTTTGCCTCGGTGGTCACCTCGGCGTTTTCTTCGATGCCGAATTCGTTTCTCAGCGTTTCTAAAGCCAGCGCCAACTGCTCTGACGCAAGTTGGGTTGGTGTTCCGCCGCCAAAAAAGACCGTCGAGAACTTGCGATGCTGCGAACTCAGCTGCTGCAGAACATTTTTGCTGAAGCTGATTTCGCGCAGCAGATTGTCGAGAAATGAATTCTGGGTCTCGCCCTGAAGCTCAGAAGACGTGTAGGTGTTGTAGTCGCAGTATCCGCAGCGAACACGGCAAAAAGGAATGTGAAGGTAGGCGTGCAGAGTTCGCTGCGATAAACCTTCGGCCGCTGATTCCGGAAGCAGGCCGTTGAGAGGCGCGGGGTCGCCATCGGGCATTTGGGCCATTACTTGCCCTTCTTCTCGCCCTTTTTCTCGCCATCGCTAGAT
>JBEAWS010000046.1:0-3490 GCA_041160185.1 Actinomycetota bacterium | reverse complement strand
GACCACTCGGTCCATCCGTGGCTGCCTTCGAAAAGCACCACCTCGCGGTGGGTTACGCCGCGAAACTTGACCCGCATTGGCACCGAAAGCACCCGCGCCTGAGCGAGCAGGTCGCTAACTGCGGGTTTCTCGAAATGGGGCACGTTGTTAGTCTAGATTCATGGCTAATCAGGTATCCGAGTTGTTCGACGCTGCAATCTGGCGCGAGGTGCCCGGATTCGAGTCGGCAACCGACATCACCTATCACCGCCACGTTTCGCTCGGCATGGTTCGCATCGCGTTCAATCGCCCCGAGGTTCGCAACGCCTTCAGGCCGAAGACCGTCGATGAATTAGCGTCAGCTCTCGAGCACGCGCGCACCGACTCGAAGGTCGGCGTTGTGCTTTTGACCGGCAACGGCCCTTCAGCCAAGGATGGCGGCTGGGCTTTCTCGAGCGGTGGCGATCAGCGTGTGCGCGGTCAAGACGGCTACAAGTATGCCGAGGGCGAAGATGCCTCGACCATCGACGCGGCTCGCAGTGGCCGGTTGCACATTCTCGAAGTTCAGCGAATGATTCGCTTCATGCCGAAGATTGTTATCGCTCTCGTGCCTGGCTGGGCTGCCGGCGGCGGTCACTCGTTGAATGTAATCGCCGACCTTTCTATTGCCTCGCGACAGCACGCGCGCTTCAAGCAAACCGACGCCGATGTTGCGTCATTTGACGCGGGTTATGGCAGCGCACTGCTCGCTCGCCAGGTTGGTCAAAAGTTTGCCCGCGAGATCTTCTTCTTGGGCCGCGAGTATTCGGCCGAGCGCGCCTATGAAATGGGCGTCGTCAACGCCGTCGTAGATCACGCAGAACTCGAGAAGACCGGCGTCGAGTGGGGTGCCGAGATTCTGGGCAAGTCACCGCAGGCGGTTCGCATGCTCAAGTTTGCGTTCAACGCGGTAGATGACGGCCTGGTTGGCCAGCAGATTTTCGCGGGCGAGGCAACTCGTTTGGCTTATGGCACCGCAGAAGCTGCAGAGGGCCGCGACTCGTTTCTTGAGAAGCGCGATGCCGACTGGTCGCCTTTTCCTTGGCACTACTAAAGCGAAACCGCTCAAGTGACCAAACCGCTAAAGCTCGTCGCTGCAAACGACCCGTTTAGCGCGCTGCTTGCAGTTGCCGATGCGCTGGCAGGCAAACTCGCTCTCTATGTCACTCCAGCGGAAACCAACGGGCTCATGCCCGAGGTGCACGGCTTGCCCCAGGAAGTCGACGACTCGGTGGCCTTGATCGTCGAAACCAGCGGCTCAACCGGTGAACCAAAGCGCCTAGAGCTTTCGGTCGAATCCGCTCTGGCCAGCGCGCAGGCAAGCGCCGCACGATTGGGCGGTCAGGGGCAGTGGCTGCTCGCGCTGCCGATTAACTACATCGCGGGCCTGAATGTTTTGGTGCGCTCTGCGGTTGCCGACACTCAACCGGTGATGATGAACACATCCGTGTCGTTCACCGCCGAAGCATTTGTTCGTCACACCTCGATGCTCAGCGCCGCAAAGAAATTCACCTCGCTGGTGCCAACACAACTTTTGCGTTTGCTAACTGCGGCTGAGCACGATGAAAGTGTGCTGAGCGCACTCAGAAGTTACGACGCAATTTTGGTTGGTGGGCAAGCGGTCTCACCGCAACTGGTTTCTTCTCTTCGCGAATTAGATGTGAACATCGTTGAGACGTATGGTTCTGCCGAGACCTTCGGCGGCGTTGTCTACGACGGCATTGCACTCGATGGCGTGAGCGTTGGCCTAACTGATGATGGGCGCATTGAGATTTCATCGCCAACGCTTGCTAATGGTTTTAGAGAAGTCGGCAGCGTAGTGATGAACGACCTCGGAGAGATTACCGATGAACGGCTCACGGTTTTCGGGCGAGCAGATCGCGTTTTCATTTCGGGAGCCATCAAGGTTTCGCTCGATCGAGTTGAGACGGTTGCCGGCGCAGTTGGAGGCGTGGTTGAGGTTGCGGCCGCCGCTATTGACGATCAAGAGTGGGGTCAGCGCGTAGCAATTCTTTACCTGGGTAGCCCCGAGGTGGCTGACGAAATCGCCACGCGGCTAGCAAGCGATCTCGGGCCGGCGGCCAAGCCACTTCGAATCATCCGTGCAGACCGAGTGCCAAAATTGAACAACGGCAAGCACGATCTGCAGGCCATCAAAAAACTATTCGAAGAGGGCAAAAGTGGCCAATAAGAAAAAGGCAGTCAAGCGCAAGGCACGCCTCTGGCTAGAGGGCGCCAGGTTGCGCACGCTTCCACTTGCCGTTGCACCGGTAGCAATCGGAGCCGGAGCCGCGGCCTCGATTCAGTCATTCGACGCCACCCTCACCCTGCTGGCCCTAGCGGTTGCTCTGTTTCTGCAAATCGGTGTGAATTACGCCAATGACTACTCCGACGGAATTCGCGGAACCGATGCCAAGCGAGTTGGGCCGCTTCGGCTAACCGGAAGCAATTCGGTGAAGCCAGCTGCGGTAAAGCGCGCTGCTTTTGTATTTTTCTTTCTCGCTGCCGCGGCAGGTTTGACCATTGTGCTCATCACGCAGATCTGGTGGTTGCTCGCGGTTGGATTAGTCGCAATTGTTGCCGCTTGGTTTTACACGGGTGGCAAAAGTCCATACGGCTACGCGGCACTCGGCGAGCTATCGGTATTTCTGTTTTTTGGAATCGTCGCAACTGTCGGCACCGCATATATTCAGATTGACAATTTTGAGCAGAACTCTTTGGTTGTGATGGTCAGTTTTGTTGGCGCAACTGCAATCGGCCTGTTCTCTGCCGCGGTGCTCATGGTGAACAACATCAGAGATATAGATCTCGACAGACACGTTTCAAAAAACACTCTCGCGGTGAAAGTTGGCAAACGCGCCGCCAAGGCAATCTACTTCGCATTTATCTGGATTCCGCTTGTCTTGTTGTCTGGATTCGTGCTGCTGTATCCGGCAACATTTTTTGCTTTCGTGAGCATTTTGTTTGTCGCGCCAGCCACGCTAATTGTTGCGACAGCGAAGCAGCCAAAAGAATTGATTCTCGCGCTGAAGCTCACAAGTTTCGGTGCGCTGGCCTATGCGTTGCTTCTGGGATACGGCCTAGCGGCCGTATCGGTTGGCTAGCTGCGCGAGTCGTCTGCCCGGTCGTCGGCCTGATCATCGGCAGAATCTTCGGCGTCGGTGTCTGAATCGTTCTTTTTGTTTCTAGCTCGGTAAATTGCCGCCGAAACCGCATCACGTTGTTTGCCGAAGAAAATCAGTGAAATTGCCAGAGCCAGAATCGCTGCGATTGCGGCGGCATAAAAGGGGTCAAACTGAAGCAAGAGAAAGACGGCTAGAAATGCCGAAAAGGTGCCGATTCTCAGCACAAGATACTTGACCCAGGGGTTCTTCACGGTTCCAGTCTAAGTTTTGGCTGATTAGAGTTAAGCCATGCGCTTTACAATCTTTGGCCTCATTGTCTTGATCATTTTCACGGTCTTCGTGACCGC
>JBEAWS010000054.1:0-4528 GCA_041160185.1 Actinomycetota bacterium | reverse complement strand
CTGACCGAATCTGGCGAGTGGAATCCGAGTGACTACGCAATCAACCTCACTCGTCGTCCGCGCGGTTTGCCGCTCTGGTTCTCGCTGGCGACTCACGGTGTTGCCGCCTACCGCGAAGCCGTCGAAACCAACTGCCAACTCGCTCGCGATGCAGCCGAGTTGATTCGCCAGCGCGCTGATCTCGAACTGGTTCGCGAGCCAATGCTGAGCGTGGTCGTGTTCAAGAAGAAGAACTGGAAGCAGGACGACTACGACCGCTGGAGCGCGCAACTGCTCGAAGATCAGATTGCCTTCGTGGTGCCTAGTTCGCACCGCGGCGAACCTAACCTCAGATTTGCCATCGTTAACCCCACAACCACGATCGAGACATTAAGCGAGATTCTCGACCGAATCGCGAAAGACTGACCATGAAAGTCACCGTCGTCCCTGCACCGCCAAGCCTCAGCCGAGTAAAGCCAGCTACCCGCCAGCCACTGCGGGTTGGGCTGGTTCAAACCAAATGGCACGCTGACCCGCACGAGCACCTTCAGGTTTTGGCCGAAGGCATCGCCGCCGCCGCTTCGGCCGGAGCGAAAATCGTGTTCTTGCCCGAGCTAACTCTCAGCCGCTACATGGCCGACACCAAGCCCGACTTCACGCCCAACTCGCTGGCCGAAAACCTAGAAGATGGCCCGACCTTCAGTTTCGCCGCACGGATGGCCGCCGAGCACAACATCCGTGTGCACATATCTCTCTACGAACGACAGCCCTTCGCTGACGGTCGCGGGCTCAACGTGGCAATCGTGGTTGACCCGGCCGGCCGAATCGTTGCCCGCACACCAAAACTTCACATTCCGGTGACCGCCGGCTACTACGAAAACAAATACTTTGCCGAAGGCCCAGCCGACGGTGAGCCGTACCCGGTTTACGAATTCGACTTCGACGGAACCCAAGCGCAAATCGGTTTGCCCACCTGCTGGGATGAGTGGTTCGCAGAAGTCGTGCGCAACTATTCTTTGCGCGGTGCCGAGGTGCTTGCCTACCCAACCGCAATTGGCAGCGAACCAGACCATCCAGAGTTTGACACCGAACCACTTTGGCGTCAGGTGATTGTCGGAAACGCAATCGGCAACGGCACGTTCATGGTGGTTCCGAACCGTTACGGCAACGAAGGCTCAATCGATTTCTACGGCAGCAGTTTCATCTGTGACCCGTTCGGTCGAATTCTCGCTCAGGCGGGCCGCGAGGGCGACGAAGTATTGGTTGCCGATTTAGATCTTGATCAGCGTCGCGACTGGCTCGACCTGTTTCCGTTTTTAGCAACTCGCAGGCCAGACACCTACGACATGCTGGTTGAACCGATCGTGAATGCGCGAGCCGAAAATGGCGACGGAGAAGATGGCGGAATCGCCGGGGTCGCCAACTGATGACTTTTCAGATGCCAGCCGAATGGCAACCGCACGATTGCACCTGGATGGGTTGGCCCGCAAAGGACTACACAGAAGACCCGGCCGAGAATCTGCGTGCCTTCGACGCTTGGGCCGAGGTGGCCAACACGATTGTGCGATTCGAGCCGGTGAAGATGCTGGTTGAAGCAGAAGATCTCGCGACAGCAAAGCAGTATCTCGACGAGCGCGTCGAACTAATCGTGGCCTCGCTCGACGACGGCTGGTTGCGCGACACCGGGCCGAGCTTCGTGAAGAATTCCGCTGGCGAGCTAGCTGGAGTGAATTGGGTCTTCAACGGCTGGGGAAACACCAAGTGGGCTATCTGGGGCAAGGACCAGCACGTTGCCAGCCAGATCAGTGGGTTTGCCGGCGTCACCAGAGTCGACAGCGAAATGATCAACGAGGGTGGCGGCATCCATGTTGATGGTGAGGGCAATGTGATGCTCACCGAGACCGTGCAGCTTGGCGAGGGTCGCAACGCCCACTGGTCGCGAGACGAGGTCGAAGCCGAGATACACGCAAAGCTCGGCACCAACCGAGCCATTTGGATTCGCCGAGGCCTCACCCGCGACTACGACGAGTTTGGAACCCGCGGGCACATCGACATCGTTGCCTGCTTTGCCCCCGGCGGCAAAATTCTGTTTCACGATCAACAGGATGAATCGCACCCCGACTTTTCGGTTAGCCACGAGGTTAAGCGCACTCTCGAAGAAGCCGGCGGCTTTGAATTGATTTCGGTTCCGGCACCCAAGACGCTAAAAGACGAACACGGATGGGTCGACTACTCGTACATTAACCACTACGTCGTAAACGGCGCGGTAATTCTCTGCGCATTTGACGATGAGAATGATTCGGTTGCGAAGGCAATTCTCGAGGCATGCTATCCAGACCGTGAGGTTCTGCTAGTTGACGCCAGGCCAATGTTTTCTCGCGGTGGCGGCATTCACTGCATAACGCAACAACAACCCAAGTAGAGATGAAGAATGGCACAGACAGTTCTGCACGATGAGCACGTAAAACTCGGCGCGAGTTTCACCGACTTCGGCGGATGGGACATGCCGGTTCGCTACAGCAGCGATCTGCTAGAACATCATGCGGTTCGAAACGCAGCCGGTCTATTTGACATTTCGCACATGGCCGAGCTTTTCATCTCTGGCACCGACGCTTCGGCATTTCTTGACGCCGCACTAGTTGGCATGGCCTCAGAGATCGCAATCGGTCGGGCCAAGTACTCGATGATTTGCAACGCCGAAGGTGGCATCATCGACGACCTGATTGTTTATCGCCTCGAGACCGAGCGCTTCTTGATTATTGCCAACGCATCAAATCGTGAGGCGGTTGCAAACGCTCTTCACAATCGCAAGGCTGGCTTCGCCGTGCAGGTTGACGATCAGAGCGACGAGTGGGCTTTGCTTGCAATTCAGGGCCCGAAGGCCACCGGCATTCTGCAGCGGCTTGCCAGTGCCAATTTGGCCGAGCTCAAGTACTACTCGATAGCCGAGTCGACAGTTGCGGGTGCAGCGGCTTATCTGTGCCGCACCGGTTACACCGGCGAAGACGGCTTCGAAGTTCTGGTGTCGGGAGCCGAGGCAGCAACAGTTTGGAACAAGATTTTGGCCGAGGGTGCTGGCGATGGGCTGACGGCAGCGGGCCTGGCCTGCCGCGACACCCTGCGACTCGAAGCCGGCATGCCTCTCTACGGGCACGAACTCGACGAGAGGCACACGCCATTCGAGGCGGGCCTCGGCAAAGTGGTTCGCCTAGACGAACGTCACGAGTTTGTCGGCCGCGAAGCGCTCGAGAAACTGACCGAACCGCAAGAACGACTGGTCGGGCTAGTTGGCGAGGGCAAGCGCGCCGCCCGTGCCGACTACGAGCTCAAGCACCCGAGCACCGGCGAAACCATAGGTGTCATAACCTCGGGCGCGCTGTCGCCTACCCTCGGCCACCCGGTAGCGATGGCCTATATCCGTGATGGGAATTTCGGCGTGGGCGACACGATTATGGTTGATGTGCGGGGAAACTTAGAGCCCTACAAAATCGTCAAATTGCCGTTTTACAAGAGAGAGCACTAGCCGAGCATGTCGAATCCAACCGATCTTCACTACACAAAAGAACACGAGTGGCTCAAGGTTGAGGGCGATGTTGCGACAATCGGCATCACCGCTTACGCGGCTGAAAAACTCGGCGACGTTGTTTTCGTAGACCTGCCGAAGGTTGGCGCAAAGACCACATACATGAAGATTTGTGGCGAGATCGAATCGACCAAATCGGTTGGCGAGCTCTACTCGCCTGTCGACGGCGAGGTTGTCGAGGTAAACGGCGAGGTGACCAATGCGCCTGAGCTTGTTAACCAGGATGCCTTCGGCGCTGGCTGGCTAATCAAAGTTCGCTTCGAAGCGTTGCCAGAACTGATGACCGCTGCCGAGTACGACGCGTTCACTGGCGAGTAATCGAACTATGCCACTCGATCACGAAAAATTTCAGTATCGCCACATTGGCACCTCAAGCGCAGACCAGAAGGTCATGCTCGACACTCTCGGATACAACTCGCTCGACGATTTGCTCAGCGCAGCTGTTCCAGAGGTCATCCGCTTTCGCGGTGACAGCACACTAGACCCGGCTCGCAGCGAAGCCGAATCGCTCGCCGAGTTGCGTGCAATTGCCGCCAAGAACCGCGTTACAACTTCGATGATCGGTCTTGGTTATTACGGCACCCACACGCCAACCGTGATCAAGCGCAACATTCTCGAGAACCCTTCTTGGTACACCGCCTACACGCCATACCAGCCTGAAATTTCTCAGGGACGCCTCGAAGCGCTCATCAACTTTCAGACCATGGTTACCGACCTCACCGGCATGAAGACCGCAAACGCCTCGATGCTCGACGAGAGCACCGCGGCGGTCGAGGCCATGATGATTGCCAAGCGCACGGCAAGCAGCGACTCAAACGTTTTTCTCGTCGACCGCGACACTTTTCCTCAGACCAAGGCGCTTCTCGAGCACCGCGCTCAGCCGCTGCAGATCGAGATTAAGTATTTCGACAACGCCACGGATGCCGCCGCGCTAGGCGAACACTTCGGTTCGCTGCTGCAGTATCC
>JBEAWS010000023.1:0-6470 GCA_041160185.1 Actinomycetota bacterium | reverse complement strand
TTGCAACCGCAAAACATCTTGGTGTTGGTGTTGAGTTCAACGTGAACCTCAAGACCGATGACAACTTCGAACTGCTCGAGCGCCTGCTCGTAGTTCATCAATTCTGCTTTCGCCATGATTACTTCACCTCTAACTCGGGAGCGAAATCAATCATTCGCTTGCCCCAGATTTCTTCGTGAGCCTTTTCGAGCCACGCGCCAACTTGGTAGAGACGTGCGTCTTCGCGAGCTGGTGCCAACAACTGGATACCTACCGGCAGACCATCTTCTTCGGCCAAGCCGTTCGGAACCGACATGCCTGGGATTCCGGCAAGGTTCGCCGGGATGGTTGCGATGTCGTTTAGGTACATCGCCAGCGGGTCGTCGATCTTGTCGCCGAACTTGAACGCGGTGGTCGGCGCGGTTGGTGAAACGAGAACGTCTGCCTTCGCGAAGGCCGCGTCGAAGTCGCGCTGAATCAGGGTGCGAACCTTCAACGCCGCGCCATAGAACTTGTCATACGAACCGCTCGAAAGCGCATAGGTGCCGAGGATGATTCGGCGCTTAACCTCTGGGCCAAAGCCGGCCTCTCGGGTGGCGGCCATAACGCGCTCGATGGTTGCGTTCTCGCCAGGTTCAACGCGCATGCCGAAGCGCACGCTGTCGAACTTGGCGAGGTTTGACGACGCCTCGGCAGGCAAGATCAGGTAGTAGGCGGCAATCGCATACTCGAAGCTTGGGCAGTCGACCTCAACGATCTCGGCACCGGCGGCAGCGAGCAGGTTCAGGCTCTCTCTGAATCGAGCTGCGACGCCAGGCTGAAAACCGTCACCGGCCAACTGCTTGATGACGCCGATGCGCAGACCCTTGACGTCTAGCTTCTTCGCAGCCGCAGTCATCGAACCGAGTGACTCTGGCAGCGAGGTGCTGTCGTGCGGGTCGTGACCGGCAATAACGTCTTGCAACATCGCGGTGTCGAGCACGTTTCGCGCAACCGGGCCGATCTGGTCTAGCGAAGATGCAAGCGCAATCAAGCCGTAGCGAGAAACAGCACCATAAGTTGGCTTGGTGCCGACGGTGCCGGTCACCGCACCCGGAAAACGAATTGAACCACCGGTGTCTGAACCGATTGCTAGTGGCGCCTGGAACGATGCCACAACCGAAGATGAGCCACCGCCCGAACCACCGGGAATGCGAGTCAGATCCCACGGATTTTTCGAAGGCCCGTAAGCACTGAATTCGGTTGATGAACCCATCGCGAATTCATCGAGGTTGGTCTTGCCGAGAATCGGCATGCCGGCAGCGCGCAACTTCTTCACTACGGTTGCGTCGTATGGCGGAAGCCATCCCTGAAGGATTTTTGAACCCGAGGTGGTTGGCGCGTCGGTTGTGGTCAAGTTGTCTTTGACCGCGATTGGAACACCGGCGAGCGGAGATGTGAGCTCACCGGCTGCACGAGCGCGATCAGCTTCGGCGGCCGCAATCAAAGTTGCCTCTGGGTTTTGGTAAAGGTATGAGTGCACTGCTGCGTCAACGGCAGCGCTGCGGTCGAGGTGAGCGCGGGTTACTTCAACCGAAGAAACTTCGCCCGAACTAATTAGTTCGGCGAGTTCGCTTGCCGATTTGCGAATCAAATCTGACACGGTCTACTCCTCATCCAAGATTGCGTTGACCTTGAAGCGGCCGTCTGCACTGTCTGGAGAACCCGAAAGCGCCTCTGCCTGGCTAAGCGATGGCTCAACCACGTCTTCGCGAAACACGTTTGCCATGGCAATCGGGTGGCTGGTCGAAGGGGTATCGGCGTCGATGGCCTTGCTTACGTGTGCGACTGAGTCGGCAATCACGGATAGCTGCTTAGTGAACTGCTCGACCTCTTCGTCAGAGACGAGAATTCGGGCTAGACCAGCCAAGTGCCGCACTAGGTCGGGGGTTATTTCAGACATTGAGCTCTCTCAGAACGAGGGATGTTTACCCCCAAAGTTTACCCGACAGGCCGTTTCGGCGGTGGTTCGGGGCTATTTGCTAGGCGTTTAGGCGGCGAATGAACTCGTCTTCGTCTATCACTTCGACCCCGAGCTCCTCGGCTTTGGCCAATTTCGAGCCCGCATTTTCGCCGGCCACGACAAAACTGGTCTTCTTCGACACCGAGCCGGCAGCCTTGCCACCGTTCGAGATGATTGCCTCTTCGAGGCCCTCGCGGGTGAATTGGGTCAACGAACCGGTGGCCACAATCGTTAGCCCACTGAACTTGCCGCCTTCAACCACGGATGCTCCCGGGCCCGCATGGCCCTCGATTGATAATGCCACTCCAGACTTTCGCCAAGCCTCGATGATCTCGGCATGCCAATCAATCGATATCCAGTCTTTGATCGAGGTGGCAAGTGTGGCGCCCACTCCCTCAACCTGGCTTAGTTCTTCTTCGGTTGCCGAGAAAATTGCGTCGAGCGACCCGAAGTGATTTGTGAGTGAACGCGCGGCTACTGGCCCAACGTGTCGGATGCCGAGTGCGGTAAGAATTCGCCAGAGCGGGCGACTCTTTGCTTCTTCAAGATTGCGCAGCAACTTGAGTGCCGTTTCTGAAGGTGTGCCATCTTTTTTCTTGAACAAATCATCGGTCAGCAGTTCGAGAGTTAGATCGAAGATTGCCGCTTCGGAAGTCAAAATTGCGGGGCCGGCAGCGCTGCGAGTTAGTGCGTCAGCTGCGACTTCGCCGAGAGCTTCGATATCGAGAACTCCACGCGAACCGATGTATGCAATTCGTTCGCGAAGTTGAGCCGGGCAGCTCTTGCTGTTGCTGCAACGCAAATCGATGTCGCCTTCGCTTTCTTGGCGAAGCGCTGCACCACACTCGGGGCAGTTCTTTGGCATCACGAAAGCCTTCTCGCTGCCGTCACGTTTCTCGATTACCGGGCCCAGAATTTCAGGAATGACATCGCCGGCTTTGCGCAAAACAATTGTGTCGCCAATAAGAATGCCCTTTGCCTTCACCACATCTTGGTTGTGGAGGGTTGCAAACTCGACGACCGAGCCGGCCACCTTCACAGGTTCGACAACTGCGTAAGGAGTAGCTCGGCCGGTTCGACCAACCGAAACGCGAATGTCGAGCAGCTTGGTGTGCACCTGCTCTGGCGGGTACTTGTAGGCGATGGCCCAGCGCGGTGCGCGGCTGGTGAAGCCAAGCTCGGCCTGCTCTGCAAGGGCGTCGAGCTTCACAACCACCCCGTCGATTTCGTGCTCAAGATCGTGGCGGTGGGTTTCGAAGTTGTCGATGTAGGCCTGAACATCGGCCGCCGAGTCGACAACCCTGTAGCGGTCGGAGGTTGGCAAACCCCAAGACGCCAGCAACTCATAGAGTTCGCTCTGCTTGCTGAGTCCCGACTCTTTCCAGGCTCCGATGCCGTGCACCAGCATTCGCAGCGGCCGACTTGCGGTTACGCTCGAGTCTTTCTGACGCAGTGACCCCGAGGCGGCATTGCGCGGGTTGGCAAAAGCTTTACCGCCCTCTTCGTTGATGCGCTCATTCATCTCGTGAAACTCTTTGATCGGCAGGTAGATTTCACCGCGCACTTCGACAACCGGCGGGTGACCTTTGCCGTCCAGGGTGCGAGGAATCGACTTGATGGTGAGCACGTTTGCCGTGACATCTTCACCGACGACACCGTCGCCTCGGGTGGCCGCAGAAACCAGCTTGCCGTTCTCGTAACGCAGGTTGATTGCCAAGCCGTCAATCTTGAGTTCACAAAGGTACGGGCCGCTGACATTCTTAGCTAGCCAGGCAGCCATCTCTTCACGACCAAAGACATTGTCGAGCGACCACATGCGATCGAGGTGCTGCACAGGAGAGAAAGTTGTTGTGGCTTCACCGCCGACGCTCTGGGTTGGTGAATCGCCAGTAATCAGATCGGGATGTTCTGCCTCGAGCGCTTCGAGCTCGCGCATAAGCGCGTCATATTCTGCGTCTGAAATCAGCACACTGTCTTGCGAGTAGTAAGCGCGGCGATGTTTGTTTATTTCATCGACGAGTTCTGAAACTCGCTTCGCGGCTGCAGCGTGAGTCATGCGCCTATGGTTTCAGCATCTGCTGACACGGCGCTCACGGTGCGATCGATGGTTGCCTGACCGAGCACGCGAGTGCCGACATACAAGACCGCGGTCTGGCCGGGGGCAACGCCCATGAGTGGCTCGCGCAGCTTCATCACGATTTCGCCGTCGACAACCGCAGCCTGACAGGGCACGGCGTCGGCGTGAGCGCGCACCTGAACGTCTGCGTCGAACCAGGTTGTTGCATCGGCCGGCTCACTGCCGCACCAGGTGAAGCGCGAACCCGCAAGTTCGACAACGGCAAGCGCCGCGTGCGAACCAACCACAACCTCGTTGGTCTTTGGTCGAATCTCTAGCACGAAGCGCGGCTTGCCGTCGGCTGCGGGCTTGCCGATGTTCAAACCTTTGCGCTGACCGATGGTGAAACCGTGAGCACCGGCATGCTGACCCAGAACGTTTCCGCCGCGGTCAACGATGTTGCCATCGATCTCGCCCAACTTGTCGTTGAGCCAATCTTGGGTGTCGCCCTCTGGGATAAAGCAGATGTCATAACTGTCTGGCTTGTTGGCAACCGCCAAACCGCGAGCCGATGCCTCGGCGCGGATGTCATCTTTTGATGCCGATGCCCCAATCGGAAAGTAAGCGTGCTTCAACTCTTTCGCCGTTAGCACTCCGAGCACGTAGCTCTGATCTTTTGCGTAGGCGTTGCTTCGGTGCAATTCGAGTTGGCCATCGTCGCCGTTCAAAATGGTTGCGTAGTGCCCCGTGCAGACCGCATCAAAACCGAGAGCGAGCGCCTTCTCTAGCAGAGCCGCAAACTTGATGCGCTCGTTGCAACGCATACACGGATTCGGCGTGCGCCCCGCCTGGTATTCGGCGATGAAATCGTCGACCACTTCTTCTTTGAACTTCTCGCTGAAATCCCAGACGTAGTAGGGAATGCCGAGAATGTTGGCTGCGCGCTGGGCATCCATGCTGTCTTCGATTGTGCAGCACCCGCGTGAACCGGTTCGAAGGGTGCCGGGCATGCGCGAAAGCGCTAGGTGAACACCGACGACCTCGTGGCCAGCCTCGACGGCTCGAGCGGCGGCAACGGCGGAGTCAACTCCACCAGACATCGCAGCAAGAACCTTCATGGTTCAAGTTTAAGTCGGGTTGGCGCTGCGGGCGGTGGCAACGGCGGCAGCTAAAACCTGCAGAAAGCGATCGATTTCGGCTTCGGTGGTCTGCAGGCCAACGGTTACCCTGATGCAAGAGTTGGCTTCGGCCTCGTTGCGACCCATGGCCAGCAGCACGTGCGAAGGTCGGTCTACTCCCGCCTGGCAAGCCGAGCCTGCCGAAACAGCGATTTCGGCCTGGTCTAACAGGAACAGCAGCCCGTCTGACTTCAACCCCTCAAAAGTGAAGTGAGCGTTGTGTGGCATCGAGCGAGCAGAGCCGCGACTAAAGCGTGCGCCCTCGATTGAGCTTTCAACGCCAGCTCGCAGTTTGTTTATGAGCGCTTGGGTGTGCGCGTTGTGGGTATCCATGTCTGCAATTGCCAGAATCGCCGCATGCGCAAAGGCCTTGGCGCCGGCCGAATTCATGGTGCCGCTGCGCATCGAGCGCTCTTGGCCGCCACCGTGAGTTAGCGGGGTGAGCTTTGCAGCCCTGCCGAGAATCAGCGCACCAACTCCAACTGGTCCACCAACCTTGTGCGCCGAAATGCTCATGGCCGAAAGACCAGACTTCTTGAAATCGATTGGCACATGACCGAAGGCTGCAATCGCATCGCTGTGCACGGCAATGTCGTGCTTCGCCGCGAGCGCGGTAATCGCAGTGATGTCGTTGATAACGCCGATCTCGTTATTGGCCCACATCACAGAAATGAGGGCAACCTCTGAACCTCGGGCCGCCAAGAATTGCTCGAGCCAAGCTAGGTCGAGCACGCCCTCGTCGCTGACGGGAATCCATGCGACTTCAGCGCCCTCGTGAGCTTCGAGCCATTCGATTGGGTCAATTACTGCGTGGTGCTCAAGGTAGGCCGACACGATTACGTTGCGGGCGGGGTTATCTGCACGACGCTGCCAGAACAAACCCTTGATTGCCAGGTTGTCGCTTTCGGTTCCCCCGGCGGTGAAGATGACCTCGCTTCGATCGCAACCCACCGCGAGCGCGAGCTGCTCCCTTGCGTCTTCGAGCATCATGCGGCTGGTCTGTCCATAGGAGTGGGTGGCACTTGGATTGCCGACCGTTTGCAAAGCCTTGGTGAATGTTTCGAGAACCTCTGCACGAATCGGCACGGATGCCGCGTAATCGAGGTAAATGGCCATGAGGCTAGCCTAGGCTTTTGCCTATGTCTTTCGCAGTGCCGGGCAACAAACTTGGCGTAACTTTCGCCAACGAGTTGGGAACCATCAGGGTTTACTCGGCCAACGCCACCTATTTGGCAATCGTGATTCTTGACGACGA
>JBEAWS010000017.1:0-4636 GCA_041160185.1 Actinomycetota bacterium | reverse complement strand
GAAGTTCAGCGTGCGCGGGTCGAACTGCGCAGAGGCTGGTGCCAGGGTGTTCCAGGTGAGCCAGATGGCAACAAAAACGGTCATGCCAATCAAGAAGCCGCCGGTTCCCATGGCCCTGGCGAAGCCCTCTGAGGCGCGTCCGAAGGTCTCTGGGTTTACCCGCAGATTGGGCAGAAAACGAGCGCGGGCACCCTTTGGTGCGTCGAAACGGTCTTTAGCCACGGGTCACCTCGCTTTCGTCTTCGGTTCGCCAGTCGTCTGGCAGCAGGTGGTCGAGCACGTCGTCAACAGTGACAACGCCAATTAGGTGGTGCTGGTCGTCAACTACTGGCAGGGCAACCAGGTTGTAGGTAGCTAGGGCTCGGTGAATAACCGAGATGTGGGTGTGCGGCTTCAGCGGCTCGAGTTCGGTGTCGAGCAGCGATCCCATGCGCTCGTGCGGTGGCCGACGCAACATCTTCTGAAAGTGCACGACACCGAGGTAACGCCCGGTGGCGACTTCGTATGGTGGCAGCGTGATGAAAACTTGCGCGGCGAGCACAGGTGAAATTTCTTTGCGACGAATCTGCGCCATCGCCTCGGCAACCGTCGCGTCGGCCGCACAGATAATCGGTTCGGTCGTCATCAAACCACCGGCGGTGAATTCATCGAACTGCATCAGCATTCGAATGTCTTGCGCTTCTTCTTCATCCATGAGTTCAAAAATTGCTTCGCTTCGACCCTCTGGCAAGTTGGCCATCAAGTCGGCGGCGTCATCGGGTTGCATCAGGTCGAGAACTTCTGCGGCACGTTCGTCATCTAAATCTTGGATGATCTCGAGCTGCTCCTCTTCTGGCAACTCCTCAAGCACATCGGCCAGGCGCTCGTCGTCGAGCTCTTCGGCAACCTCGAGCATGCGCTCTTCTGGCAGATCGAGCAGTGCGTTGGCAAGGTCGGCCGGGCGAAGCTCGCTGTAGGTTGCAATCAGCTGTTGCGCCGACTGGCTGCCGGCATCGGTGCTCTCTGTGATCTGCTCCCAGTTGGCAAACAGGGTTGCTCCGCGGGCGAAGGGCGAAGCCGAAGTCTTTGGGCGACGCAAGAACAACTCGGTGACGATGTAGTCGCGGTTCTTGCCCTGCTCGATGGCGAGGTCTTCGATGCTGGCCATGCCAGAGCCATCGGTTAGCGAAACCTTGCGGCCGAGCATTTCGGCAACCACTCGAGTCTCTTGCCCGCGCTGGGTGAAGCGGCGAACGTCAATCAAACCGGTTGAAATCACCTGACCGTTGGCGATCGAGGTTATCCGTGCTATTGGAACAAAAACGCGGCGGCGACCGGTTATCTCGACCAGCATGCCGGTGACCCTGGGTGCGCCCGATTTGCGGTGTGACAAAAGAACGTCGATGACTTTTCCGACGCGGTCACCCGCGGGGTCAAAGACGCCACATCCAGCCAATCTGGCCACAAAAACTCTGGTCGCGTTCACCTTTCAACCTTAGACGAGGGCTCTTGGGCATGCCAGAATGGACATCTATGGCTACCAAACGTTCATCTCGCAAATCACCCCCTGCAATTCCAAATGGAGAGGTGCTTGCCGACTTTCCTCAATACGCCGAAGCGGTTGCATACGTCGAGAAGTTGGTGCGCAATGATTTTCCGGCGGGCTTCATCGCCATCGTCGGCTCAGATCTTCGTTCGGTCGAGCGGGTTCGCGGCAAGATGAGCTACGCCCGCGTTGCGTTTAGCGGCGCAGTCACCGGTGCATGGATCGGTTTGATTTACGCCTTCTTGTTTGGCCCGGCAATCGACACCGCAAATATCGCCTCGGATGCTAACGGCACACTGGGTTCAGCCATCGTGATCGGTGCCGGCGTGGGCATGCTTTTCAATGTGATTCGCTTTTCGCTTTCGCGCAGCAAGCGCGAGTTCGTCAGCCAGTCTTCGATTGTGGCTGCCAAGTATCAGGTGCAGGTTCCGGCCAACATGTTGTCGCAGGCCAATGAGGCTGCTGCTAAGCCAGACCCGTCTGCCAAGAGCTAACGGCAATGTCTGAGGCTTGGGCCAGACTCAAGCCATGGAAATCGTTTTCTTTCTCATTTTGCTCATAGGCGCACTCTTCGGCGTTGGCTATGTCGTATACAGTTTCTTCACCGCACCAGGCACGGTCGAGAGGTTCTCAGGCGGTGCGGGCTCAGCGCAAAACGAGGGCCAGTTCTTCGACGGTGCCGATGGTTATGACGCCACCGGCGGTTACCAAGAGTCTCGCGACTAGCGCAGGTTTTTCATCCAGGCTTCGACATCGCGTGCCTTGCGCGGCAGTGCCTTGGTCAAATTCTCAACACCTGTTGCCGTCACTAAGACGTCGTCTTCGATTCGCGCACCGATGCCGCGAAACTTCTTAGGAACGAGCAGATCATCCTTGTGAAAATAAAGCCCAGGTTCGATTGTGAAGATCATGCCCGGCTTGAGCTCGGCTTCGATATACATCTCGCGGCGAGCTTGCGCGCAGTCGTGCACGTCTAGACCAAGGTGGTGGCTGGTGCCGTGAATCATCCAGCGGCGGTGAAACTGGTTGTCGGGTTCGAGCGATTCTTCTGCGCTAACCGGCAGCAGACCCCACTCGGCAGTCTTCTTGGCGATTACCTTCATGGCCGCTGCGTGAATTTCACGAAACTTCACGCCAGGCTTTGCGATTTTGAAAGCCGCGTCTGCTGCTTCGCGAACCGCCTCGTAAATCATTTCTTGAGTGGCATTGAACTTGCCGTTGATCGGCAGAGTGCGAGTGATGTCTGCGGTGTAGAGACTGTCTACCTCAACTCCGGCGTCTAGCAACAAGAGCTCGCCCTTGTTGACCTTTCCGTCGTTGATGATCCAGTGCAGGGTGCAGGCGTGCTCGCCGGCCGCGGCAATTGTGTCGTAGCCAAGTTCGTTACCGTTTGCGCGTGCTTCGGCGAAGAAAGCACCTTCGACAATTCGCTCGCCTCGAGGGTGTTTGATTGCGCGGTCTAGATTGCGAACCACCGACTTGAAACCTTCGATTGAGGCGGCAATAGCTTTGCGCATCTCTTTGATTTCGTATTCGTCTTTGACCAGTCGCAGTTCAGAAACGAACTCTGCGACATTCGCATCATCGAGAGTGACGACAACTCTCTTTGAGATCGACTTCATGTACTCGTCGTAGGTCTTCAACGATTTAGTTTGCAAACCCAGTAGAGAGCTAACCTGCTTGAGGCTAGGGCGACTGCCAACCCAGAATTCGCCAATTGCTGAGTTTGCGAAAAACTCATCGGTGTCGTGGCCAGCGGTCTCTCGCAAGAAGAGAGTCGACTTGTTGCCCGTGCGAGCGTCGATAACGAGAACTGACGCCGGAACTGTGCGTGAACCCCAGCCGGTTAGGTGGGCAAATGCGCTGTGAGGGCGAAAGCGATAGTCGGTGTCATTTGAGCGCTGTTTCATGTCTCCAGCTGCAATGACAACGACCTTGCCCTTGAACGCCTTGGCCACTGCCGCACGACGCTTGGCTGCAAATGGAGCAACCGGGTCTGCCTTTGGCAACGGGCTCTTGTTGTCGGCCCAGCCGCTGCCGATGTATTTCATGAACTGCTCGCTCTGCGGAGTTCTCGAACGGTTTGCGTTGCGGCTGGAGAGTTTCTTTGCGTCTTTGCTCATTCGATTATTCTGCCACCGCTTCGAGCGTCAGTGGGTCTTGATAACCTTTGAATGAAAGGTCAGGAAACATGAAAATCGATCTCCATGCACATACCAATTGCAGCGACGGCAAAGAATCGGTTGAAGAAGTGTTTCGCCAGGCCAAGCTCGCTGGCGTTGATGTTCTAGCTCTCACCGACCACGACACAACCCACGGATGGCCCCTGGCTGCCGCAGCCGCTAAGGCTGAGGGCATTGGCTTCGTGCCAGGCATCGAAGTGACCACCCGAGCTCACGTCTATTCACCTTCAGGCGAATTACACAAATTCGGCGTTCACATGCTGGCTTATTTGCCCGACCCAAATCACGAAGAGTTGCAGCAGGTTCTCAGCGAGTCTGTCACCAGCCGTGAGACTCGACTTCGTGCGATCGTCGAAAAAATTGGTGCCGACTACGACCTTGATTGGTCAGACGTAGAGATGTTTCTGGCCGATGGAGCCACTTTTGGTCGCCCAGCAGTTGCAGACGCTATGGTTCACCGCGGCCACTTCGATAGTCGCGATGCTGTCTTTGCAGAGGTGTGGCCAAACGGAGTCGACCGCTACTACGTTCCTAATCGCGGAGTGCCAGACACGGTCGAGTCAATTCGTTTGATTCGTCGCGCCGGGGGAGTTCCCATCATTGCTCATCCGCTTAGCCGCGGAAAAGGCCCTGAAGAAGGTCAGCCCATGCCGCGCGAGCACTTCGAAGAAATGATTGCCGCTGGTCTTGGTGGGTTCGAGATTGATCACCGCGATGTTCCGCCTCACGCGCAGAAGTGGTTGCGAGAGATGGCTGCCGAGTTCGATCTAATCGTTACTGGTTCGAGCGACTATCACGGGCTCACTGGCAAGAAGAATCGTCTTGGTGAAAACACCACCAGCAAACAAATGCTCGATCGCATCATCGCGCAAGCCACCGGTACTAGCCCGCAGCTCTAGTTTTCTAAAGCCCTAGCTGTCTGATGAAC
>JBEAWS010000074.1:0-5315 GCA_041160185.1 Actinomycetota bacterium | reverse complement strand
TAGTTAATGCCGGGCGAAAGACCCACAAATGCGCAGGTGTTCGAAATGGTTGTGCAGGTGACTGCCGGCAAACCCTCGGCGGTTGCGGTGGCAACATAGGTCACCGGCAAACCTCCCTGCTGGGCGAGGCTCTGCTGAATCCAGGTTGGGTTCAACACACTCGTAACGACGTTTCCAGACGCAAGGATGGGTGCCTGCGGCGCAGTAGTTGGGCGAACAGCCACTACTGTCGAAGCTGTTCCGGCGCGAGATGCGCTGCCTAACTTTGTGACGGCTTTGACTCTGAACGTGTATCTGGTGCCGGCTTCGAGCGCGGTGTTCATTGTGTAACTGAGTGCTGTGCCGCGTTTGATTGCGGTCCAACTCTTTCCGGCGGTCGAAGAGTATTCGACGATGTAACCGGTGACCTTCGCGCCGAACAAACTCCTCGGCGCTTTCCAGGTCAGGCGCACGGTTGCGGTCGCCGGGGTTGCTTTGTTGTAGGCGTCGACGACCTTGAGCGATTGAACAGCCGAGGCCGCGCGAAGTGCGGTCAATGCAGAGCTGCCGCCAAGGCTGAGTGATGCCCCAGCAAAGTTGTGGTTTATCGAAACCATTTCGACTCGCGGATCTTGCTCGAGCGCAGCTGCGATTTCTCGCGCTCGAACTATCGGCAAGTCACCTTCGAAGTCGGCAGTGTAGATGTCAGTTGAGAGTGCGTGACCGAAGCTGAGGGCCACCTTTGCCGCGTTTGAGCCGGTAGCCAAACCGTCGGGGGCAATTGGCTCGACGCCAGAACGGTATTTGATGATTAGCCCGGCTGCGGTTCCGGTTTCGGTTGGCTCAAAGGCGGTCTGAACGGCGCTTGCGGGTGTCACTAAACCCATGGATAGAGTGGTGGCCAGCAGTAACGAAGCCACCCCGCGAAAACGCTTCATTAGGCAAGCCTAAGCCTGCGGTCTGTGAAAATCCTTGTAGTTACAGACTCTTCTGCATGAGCACGACGCCCAGCCAACGGTCGAACTTGAACCCAACCTTGCCAAGGTGCCCCTGCTTCTTGAAGCCGAAGCGCTCGTGCAGGGCAATCGATGATTCGGCACCCTTGTCTGAGATCACGGCAACAATCTCTTTGACCCCGGCCGCCTTGCTGGCATCGATCAGGCTCTGCAGCAAGTTGGTGCCGACCCGCTTTCCGGTGGCTGCCGGACGCAGGTAGATACTGTCTTCGACTGTGCGGCGGTAAGCAGCTTTCTGACGCCACGGGGCAACGTAGGCGAAGCCGATGATTTGCTTGCCTTCGCTTTCGGCAACGATAAACGGCAAACCCAAACCTTGAATCCAGTGAAACTTTATTTCCCAGTCGGCCGTGGTCATTGCCTCGATGTCAAAAGTTACAACACTGTTTGCGATATAGAAGTTGTAGATCTCGGTGACCGAAACCAAATCGTCAACCAGTGCCGGGCGAATGTTAATCTCGCTCGGGCGCGACGGCTCTTGGCCCCTGGCTTTCAACTTGCGAACAAGTTTCCAGCGCGATTCAGAGTCGAGCGCCACGAGGCTTCCTTTCGCGAAACATTTAGCACGACCAATCTATCGGCTGCTCGCCCACAAACTTAAGTGCATCGTTGGTTTTTGAAAACGGCTTCGATCCGAAGAAACCTCGGCGTGCAGACAGCGGGCTCGGATGCGCGCTCGAGACAATCTGCGCATCGGCCAAAAGTCGCTGCAACGTGATGGCTTCGTTGCCCCACAAAATTGCAACCAGCTTTCTTGCCCGAGCACGATTCAAAACTGTGATTGCCGCGTCTGTGAACCTAGACCAACCGGCATCGAAGTGAGCCGCCGATGCGCCAGACGAAGTGCTCAGGTGGCGATTGAGCAGCATGACCCCCTGGCTCGACCAGCGCTGAAGATCGCCGCCGTTTGAAACGTCTCGACCCAGGTCATCGCGCAACTCGCGCATCATGTTCTGCAGGCTTCTCGGCAGCGAGCTAACCCCGGGGGCAACCGCAAACGAGAGGCCAATGGCGTGACCAGCGCTCGGGTATGGGTCTTGCCCGACCAGAAGCACGCGCACCGACTGAACGGGCAACTCGAACGCCCGCATGATCAGGGGCAAAGCTGGAGTCACGGCGGCATCCGTGCTGACTTTCGCTTCGATTTCATCGAGCAAACCGCGCTGACCGGCAAGCGCTTCTTGCCAACTCGGATGCATCTGCTCGAAGAACATGCGTCAAGCCTAGGCGTGCCAGAATAGCCACAGACCAGCAAAAGGAGTCACCGTGGACCACAAAGCACTCGTCGCCGAGGCAGCGAGCTATCTCGAAACCCTGCAGGGCATTCGCCGCGATCTGCACCAGATTCCCGAGTTCGCGCTCGAACTGCCGAAGACCCAGGAGCGCATTCTCGGCTCGATTAAGGGCATCGGCGAAATCACTCTCGGCAAGGGTCTCAACAGCATCGCTCTTCTCATCAAGGGTGCGCACCCTGGCCCAACCGTTTTGCTTCGTGCCGACATGGATGCACTCGCCGTGCAAGAAGACACCTCAGAAGATTTCAAATCAACCAACGGCTACATGCACGCCTGCGGTCACGATCTGCACATGGCCATGGGCATTGGCGCAGCTCATCTGATTGCCACCCATAAAGACAAACTTCACGGCGATGTTGTGGTTTGGTTTCAGCCTGGCGAAGAGGGTCACGATGGTGCGGGCGTGATGCTCGCAGAAGGCGCGCACATGGTTAGCGGCAACAAGCCGATTGCCGCCTACGGTATTCACGTGTTTAGCGCGATGCTGCCGAACCGCGTTTTTGCATCGCGACCCGGAGCCATGATGGCCAGTGCCGGTGACCTCATTGTGAAGGTGCACGGTGCCGGCGGTCACGGTTCGTCACCTTGGATGAGCAACGATCCGATTACCCCGCTGGTCGAAGCTATCTCTGGTTTGCAGACTTTCTTGAACAAGAAGTTGAACGCGTTCGATCCGGTGATTATCAACGTTGGCTGGCTCGAAGCCGGCGATACTCACACCACCAATGTGATTCCTGAGACTGCCGCGTTTGGCGCTACCGTTCGCACATTCTCGCGCGAACACTTCGCCAAGGTGCGAGTTGTTGTTGCCGAATACCTTGACGGAATCGCAAAGTCATACGGCGTCAAAATTGAGCACGAGTTCAGCAATTCAACCAAGGTGCTAATCAACGAGGTCGACGCTGTAGCCCGAGTTGAACGAATTGTGAAGGACACCTTCGGCGCTCAGAGATATTTCGACATGCCAACTCCGATGGCAGGCGGCGAAGACATGGCCTCGATTATCGAAGAGCTCGGCGGAGCCTTCGTGTTTCTCGGCGCTCACAAGCCAGGCGTTGACTTCATGACCGCTCCGGTAAATCACTCGAACAAAGCAGAGTTTGACGACACCGTTTTGGCCGACGGCGCTGCGCTTTTGGCAGCTTTGGCATTCGACCACCTGGGCGAGCCAGCCGCCTAAGTTACCTTTACTTACGCAACTGGCATGAGTTGCGAGAGAATTGCCGTCTATGGAATTTCAAAGCTCAGAAGACTCGGTGCCTTCGGCCTTCATCACTGAAGAGCTGAGTCGTCAGCTAATCGGGCGACCACCCGCAACGGGCGCCTGGCGCGACGGCGACCCAGCCGGTGATCGCCAATTTGCCTCAATCAAAAACTTGCAATTCGAAAACGGCCGCCAGCTCGACTCGGTTCGCATCGCCTTCGAGAGTTGGGGCGAACCCAACTCAGACAAGAGCAACGCCGTTTTGGTTCTGCACGCCCTAACCGGTGACTCGCACGCTGCCGGGCCTGCTTCAAAGGCACACCCAACCGAAGGTTGGTGGAACGGAATCATCGGCCCGGGGCTGGCGATAGACACCGACAAGTGGTGGGTCTTGGCCCCAAACATGCTTGGCGGTTGTCAGGGCTCGAGCGGGCCTTCATCGCTGGCTAGCAACGGTGTCGAATACGGTTCGAACTTTCCATTTGTGACGATTCGCGACCAGGTGAACGCTCAGAAGCAATTCGCCGAGATCATCGGAGTAACCCGCTGGGCTGCGGTCATCGGCGGTTCAATGGGCGGAATGCAAGCGCTCGAGTGGGCAATCGAGTTTCCTGATGCCGTTGCTCGACTCGGAGTGATTGCCGCTCCTCCGGTTTCTTCGGCAGACCACATCGCGCTGAATTCGGTGCAGGTCGAGGCCGTGATGACAGACCCGGCCTTCAACAACGGTCACTACTACGACGCCAAGGCTGGCTTTGGCCCTCATCGCGGTTTGGCCCTTGCCCGAAGAATGGCGCTGCTCAACTACCGCTCGCCAAACGAGCTCAACGAAAGATTCGATCGCACTTGGCAGTCGAACGTTAACCCGCTCGGCAACAATGGTCGCTTTGCGGTTGAAAGCTATTTAGATTTTCACGGCAACAAATTCACCAGACGCTTCGACGCAAATTCATACATAACTCTGGTCAACGCGATGAACTCGCACGACATCGCTCGAGGCAGAGATTCGGTTGAGTCTGCGCTCGCAAAAATCACGGCAACCTCCTTGGTCGTCGCAATTTCTAGCGACAGGTTGTTTCCGCTGGAGGGGCAACAGATCATTGCCGAGGGAATCAAGTCAAAACTCGTTGCAGACAAACTGCACGTAGTTGAGTCGGCCTTCGGTCACGATGGCTTTCTGATTGAACGCGACACAGTTGGCCCACTTTTGCGCCAACTGCTCGAAAGCTAGTCGGCTACTTTTTGCTTCGACGGTTTGGCGAGCGCCGACAATTGAATGTTTGCCCAGACTAGAAGCGCGATGTAGAGAATGTTTCTGAACGAAACCAGTGCCAACGCTGCCGGGTTCAACTGAAGCAGGTCTTGGTAGAAAACCGGATAAACCAGGTTGGTTAGCAGGGCAATGACAATCACTGAGAAAAGCGGCAGTCGCCAATTCTTGGCGGCGAATAGAACGCCAAGGATGACCGGCACCGCGAGCCAGGTGACGAACTGTGGAGACCCGACCTTGTTGAAAACGATTAGGTCGAGCGTGGCGGTTAGCACGGCAATTGGCATGATGACCCGGTAGCTCGCCCCAGCTCGAGCCGCCCGCCAGGCTAGGAAGGCAGTGATTGCCAGGGCTACGGCCATGGCCGCGGTCATCAGGCTGGCAGCGATGCTGGCTCCGTCGCCAGCGACCTGAAAGGTCAGCATGACTGTGTCGTAGTAAATCTCGTTGTTGCTCAGGTCGGCAACTCCGGCCCACAAGAAGAAGCCAGCGATTGGCGATTCGATCTGAAGACCGCGGTCATTCTGGTTGCTAAGAAAGCTGAACAGGCT
>JBEAWS010000134.1:0-4097 GCA_041160185.1 Actinomycetota bacterium | reverse complement strand
CCGTATTGGCGATCGGGGTCGGGCTGATTCTGCTGGCTTTCGGTCACCTGCTTGGCATTCTGCCCGCCGCCCTCTACCTGCTTGGCGTGACCCTGGTTGCCGTTCTGGCCGCCGGCTTGAGCCTGAAGTCGCGTGCAGCGCTGATTGTTGCGCTTGCCGCCATGCACATGAGTTGGGGTTGGGGCTTCCTGCGCGGTTTTGTCGCGGGTGCTGCTTCGACGGTCGACCGGTCGAGGGTTAGCAAGCAAGCGAAGGTTCGCTCGTGAAAGAACTTCGCCGCCTGCTGAAAACCTATTCGCCGACCCGAGTGCTCGGGGCGCTGCGTCGCCGCCGCAGCGACTGGCTTCGCAAACTGCAATACCGGCCACAGTCGGTAACCAAACTTCGAGACGCTGTGCTTTTTGAATCGTTTCAAGGCAAGGTCATCGGCGACAGTTCGCTCGACATCTATCACGAGCTGAAATCGAGAAGAGACGACCTCGAATTCGTCTGGACAACTTCATCAACCACGAAAGCTCCGGCTGGCGCACGCTCGGTTCGCCACGGATCGCGCGAGTGGCTGCAGGCAATCGCCACCTCGAAGTATCTAGTGAACAACACCAACTTTCCCTGGTACTTTCGCAAGGTAAAGGGCCAGGTATATCTGCAAACCTGGCACGGCACTCCGTTAAAGCGATTGGGTCGTGACATCGACAATCACCACCTCGCCAAGAGTTACCTAGAGACCATGGATCGCGAAGCAGGATTCTGGGACTACCTGGTTTCGCCTTCGCCCTTCTGCACCGAAATATTTCCGGGCGCATTCAATTACCGCGGCGAGATTATCGAAACCGGATATCCGCGCAACGATCGACTCAGCAAAACTGCTTCGGAAGAGCGACAGCGCATCCGTGAAAAAATTGGCATCAGCGACCCGAACCAAACCGTGGTCATGTATGCGCCAACCTGGCGTGATTACAATCGCAGCGCAACCGGCAACTGGCAGTCGGTCAACTTCATGAATCAAAACGTGAAGCTGCCCGAAGGTTTCACCATGATTTATCGCGGACACACCAACACCCACACCGCGCACAAGACCGAGGTCGCTGGCGCGGCGATTGACGTGACCATGTACCCGGATGTCACCGAGCTCTACATTGCCGCCGACGTGATGATCACCGACTACTCGTCGATCATGTTTGACTACACGGTCACCGGCAAGCCGATTCTTTTCTTGGCGCCAGACCTCGAGCGTTATAGGGCCGAGCGGGGTTTCTACTTCGACTTCGAAGACACGGCACCCGGGCCGATTTTGAACACCGAGAAAGAGGTGCTGCAGGCGCTCGGGCGCATCGACCAGGTCAGCAAGCTTTACGAAAAGCGCTACCGCGCCTGGCAGAACAAGTTCAACGGGCTTGAAGACGGCAAGTCGGCTGCCCGCGTGGTTGATCTGGTTTGGGGCAAAAAGTGATTGCTCGCCTGAGGCTGATTCTGGGTGGCGGATTGCTGCCTGCCGCCTTCTACCTGGCCTTGCGCCTGATCTGGTGGCTTTCGTTCAAGGCTCGAGCCGAAGACCTAGCCAAACCAAAAGTCACCCTGGTGATTCCGGTCTACAACGTCGAGAAGTTTCTGGCCGATGCGCTTCGCAGCGCTCGCGCTCAGAACTATGCCAACTTCGAAATCATCGCGGTGAACGACGGGTCGACCGACAAGTCAGCCGAGATTCTTCAGGTCTTCGCCGCCAAAACCCCAAACCTGAAAATTGTGACTCAGCACAACCAAGGGCTTGGCGCTGCGCGCAATGCCGGGGTCGCAGCCGCAACCAACACCGACTACCTCATGTTTCTAGACAGCGATGATCTGCTTCCTAGTGGCGCCATGAAACGCTTCGTCGATCAGGCGCAAGCGAGCAACAGCCAGCTTGTGGTCGCCAAGGCCGTTTGTTTTTATGGCGTGAGGTATTTCGATCGCACTTCGACCGCTAGATTCTTCAAAAAGAATTTAGTTCAGACCACGCTCAATCAGAATCCAGAGTTTCTAGGTGACGCCACCAGTTGGAACAAGCTCTACAGTTTCGACTTCTGGCAGCGGCACAAGTTTGCGTTTCCGGTTGGCGTCTGGTTTGAAGACATGACTCTGGTTTGCACTGCCTATCTGGCCGCTGAAAAATTCGATGTGCTCAAGAAGCCCGGTTATTTCTGGCGAGTTCGCGCAGAAGGCGAATCAATCTCGAAACGCACCAGAGAGTTGAAGTCGCTTCAAGACCGTTTGCTGTCAATCGAGCAAATCAACAAGATTCTGCTGCGCGCACTCGACAAGGGTTTGATCGAACGACACGTTGTCGACAGCCACCTGACCCGCGTGATTTCGATGGACCTTCAGCTCTACACCGCGGCGCTTGCTGAAACCGACGAGACGTTCTTCAACGAGTTCAAAACTCGCGCTTCTCGAGTGCTGGCGGGTGCCGACGAGTCGGTTTGGTCGGCGGCGACAGGTCGCCACCGCTCTATTGTCTGGGCCGCAATTCACGGATCACGCGAGCAGACCCTCAAACTGCTGAACGCATAGTCCCAGAAACCTCACAGCCTCAAATCTCGGCCGTTTCAACCCCCCAAAGTTAGGCTTAAGGCACCTAACGGAGGCCAAATTGAACAAAATTCTCGCAATCGTGGCCGCTTCCGGCCTTGCTCTCACCCTCAGCGGCTGCAGCCTGATTTATCCGAACTGGGGCACCGACCAGAACCCATCGACCAGTCAGTCTGCCGAGCCAAGCGAGTCGCCAAGCGCCACCGAGTCGGCTAGCCCGAGCGCATCGGCCAAGAGCGTTGCCACGGTTTCAATCGATGACGCAGTGGTTGATGCCACAGCCCAGGTGGTTAGCGTGTTGGCTCAGGTCACCAATTTCAACGAGGATGGCGGCACCTGCACCCTGACCATTCAGGCCGGAAACCAGTCGAAGACAATGTCGGTGAAAGCCGAATCGAACGTCACCACGACTCAGTGTTTTCCGATGGAACTTTCACTCAGCGGCCTGCCGAAAGGCACCGCTCTGGTCACCGTGACCTATGAATCGCCAACTCACTTTGGGGTATCCGCTGGGCGCTCGGTGCTGATTCCATAATCGGAATTCGAAGACTTCATGAAGCCGCGCCTTAATCGCTTTCTCGCACTAGCACTTTCATTCGTGCTGGTGTTTACGGGCGTTTCGGCACTTCAAACCAACAACAATGCTGAGGCGGCTGACGCGTCGAGATTCGATCCCGGTCTGATCATCAGCGACAGTGTTTTCTACGACTTCGGCACAATGACGGTTGCCGAGATTCAGCGTTTTCTTGAGAGCAAGGTTCCGGTTTGTCGCGCAAACGATGGCGGCCCAACTTGTCTACGCGACTACGTTTCTGATCAGCTCGAGAAGGTCGGCGAAGATGGCAAGTGCGCACCGATGCCGGCGCAGCCGAACATCCGTGCGTCGCAAATGATTTACAACATCGCTCGTGCCTGTGGCATCAACCCGAAAGTGCTTCTGGTCACTCTGCAAAAAGAACAGGGTTTGATACAAGCGTCAAACCCAACCGCATACATGTATCGAGCGGCGATGGGTTACGGTTGCCCCGACAGTGACCCTGGCATCTGCGGCAAGGTTTGGACTGGTCTTTTCAATCAGCTCTACAAGGGCGCTGGCCAGCTTCAGTGGTACGGAGACCCGCGCGGTTCATTCACCTATCTAAAGGTTGGCCGCACCGCGAACATTCGTTTTCATCCAAACGCCAGCTGCGGAACAAAGCCGGTGCTGATCAAGAGCATCGCCACAACTGCGCTCTACTACTACACGCCTTACACTCCCAACGATGCGGCGTTGAAGAACCTCTACGGCACCGGCGACTCTTGCAGCGCATACGGTAACCGCAACTTCTGGCGCTTCTACAGCGACTGGTTCGGTAGCCCGATTGGTGGTGGATTCTTGCTAAAGAGTGAGAGTTCTGAAACCTACCTGATTGTCGACAACAACAAGTACCTGGTAAGTGACCCAGCCATGGTCGAGGCGTTGAAGCCGCTCGGCCCGCTAGGCGTTATCTCTCAGGATTACCTAGACTCTTTTGCCACGGCCAGCAGACTCA
>JBEAWS010000082.1:0-6037 GCA_041160185.1 Actinomycetota bacterium | reverse complement strand
GATTGAGAGCGCCTTGCCTGTTAGAATGGGCAAGTTCAAGGGCCTCTAGCTCAGTTGGTTAGAGCAACGGACTTTTAATCCGTGGGTCGTCGGTTCGATCCCGACGGGGCCTACAAGGTGAAACCTCCGCTGGCGAAAGCCGCGGAGGTTTCGAACTTTAAGGGGTTAGTTGACGCCCAATAGGTCGATTACAAAGACCAGGGTTTTGCCCGATAGACGATGGCCCGACCCGGCTGGGCCGTAGGCAACATCCGGTGGGCAAATGAGCTGGCGACGTCCGCCAACCTTCATCCCTGGAATGCCCTCTTGCCAACCCTTGATCAGACGGTTCAGCGGAAACACGATTGACTCGCCGCGGCTCCATGAAGAGTCGAACTCTTCGCCGGTCTCGTATTCGACACCCAGATAGTGCACGTTGACTGTCGAATTGGCTGGGGCTTCCGCTCCGTCACCAACCACGATGTCTTTAATGGTCAACTGGCTTGGCGCGGGCTCTAGCATGGGCTCTACAAATGGGGGTTCAAGATTTGTCATGCGAAAACTCTATCCCAGCGGAAGCAAAGTGGCGCTTGTGTGGTTTAGCCCCTTATGACCGAAATCCGCGCCACCCTGATTGGCATCTATAAAGCCGACGGCGGCATCGTCGGCGAGCTGTCCTATTTCTTCGGGCACCTGATTGGCCTGAGAAGCTGCAGCCTCTGCGACATCTCGCACTCACCCATCATGAAGAAACCGGCGTTCAAGGCCTTCGAAAAAGAGTTGATGGAGACTCACGGCATCGCCGTTCGAATGATTCACCTAAACGAACGAAACGACCGTGAGCAAAAAGCCTCTGTGGGCCGCGAGCCTTGCATGCTTATCGAGTATCCCGACCAGTCGATTTCAATGTTTCTTGATTCAGCCGACCTGACCGCACTTTCTGGAAGCGTCAGTTCGCTAAAAAAGTTAGTTTCGTCGAGACTCGATCTTTACCTCTAGAGCGAAGACACGAGGTAGAGCGCGACTCCAATTGCAACCACGGATAATCCCGCGGTAATCAGCAGTGACTTTTGGCGACCAAGCGAAACCGCCAAGCCACCCTTGCCGGCCTTGCGATCGAGTTCGATGTCGGGCAGCGCGTTTAGCAGATGTGCAATAACGCCAACCAGCGAAAACAAGACAATCATTGCCGTCTCGGGCCATAGCTCAGTCGAAGATGTTTGGGCAACGAATAACGGCAACAGCCCGAATGAGACCGCGTATGGCAACCAAGACCAGATGGTGCGCGAGAGATAGAGGTTGTAAACGTGAGCAGACGCAACAGCCAATATGTGGGCCAAGCCACCAATTAACCCAGCAGCCAGAAGCGACAGAGGCACAACCAAGATCATCGCAATTGCAATAGGTAACTTCAGCGCTGAACGTTGAAGCGTGCCGGCAACTAACGGCTTATCTGAGCGCGCAACCGAACCATCGAGACTCGCATCGACGTAGTCGTTCAGCCACCCCACAGATAGTTGACCGCAGAGCACAGCAGCGACGAACAGGGCCAAGCTCGGGCCCTGCGCAGAGGTGATCACAGCAGCAACGGTCAGAAACAGAATCATGGCGACTGTCTGCGGAAAGTGACTTGCTCTCAGCAAAGCCCTCACGTAATTCATGAGCCAACTTTATGCCCTGACAGACCTAGGGGCGTTAGTGATCGAACTTGCTTCTAAACGCTCTCATCGCGATAGTAGAGAAAATCGCGGTGATGACAACAATTGCGAGAGTGATTTCGCGAATGTTCGGCATGGTCACATTGAGTGCCACTGCTCCGGCGATAATCATCGAAAACTCACCGCGTGCCGATAGAAATGCTCCGACCCGCTTCCAGCTCATCGGATCGGCCATGTCTTTTGCGATCCACCAGCCCACCACGAACTTGCCGATGATTCCCAAGGCCGCGAACGCAAGAGCAATTGGCAAGACCGCGACAACATCGAGTGCCGAAATGCTAAGCCCGAAGAACATGAAGAAGATTGCCGAGAATAGCTCTCTCAGCGGAGCGAAACGACTTCTCAGTGACTCGGCCACCTCACCAGTTAGCAGAAGCCCGACTAAGAAAGCAGCGATTGCACCTGAGAATCCGGCAAGTGAAGCACCACCGGCTGCTAGCAGCGTCACACCAAACACAAGCAACAGCAAAACTCCCGGACCCTGATTGGCTAGTGAGCGAAGACCTGGAATCTCGCGGCCGTAGCCCAAAACGAACACCGCTGCTGTAACGGCCAAGGCCACAGCAACCGAAGCCATTCCAGCGAAGAAACTCAATCCAAGGGTGAGTGCCGCCAAAAGCGGAAGATAAGGCGCAAGCATGATGTCTTCAAAAACCAGAATGCTAGTGGTGCGTTTAGCAACAACCGATCTCGACCAACCCGTCTCACGAATCAACTGACTCGCGATACCCGACGACGAAACAAACATGATGCCGGCAAAGGCCAGCGCCCCAAGAGGGCCATAACCCAAGACAAGCGCCAGCACCGCTGCCGGCACCGAGTTGACGACTAGGTCGAGAACGCCGGCCTGCCACTTGCTGCGCATGGTAACCGCAAGTTCTTTCGCCGAGTATTCGAACCCCAGCACCAGAAGCAGCAGAATTGCCCCAATTTCGGCACCGATGTTGAGAAACTCTTCGCTAAGTTCAAGGGGCACGATTCCGCCCTTGCCTAGCGAGAGGCCGGCAAGCAAAAACAGCGGGATGTTTGAGATGTGGAGTTTCAGCGAAAGAAACGAGAGCATACCCAGCAAGATAAAGACCGCGCCAATTTCAAAGATGGCCAGGCTAACCGTTGGGCTCGAAGCCGCCAGAACTAGCTCATCCATGGCTCAAGTTTAGCCTTCGCCATTAATGCATGTATGGGAACAATTGGGTTGCCAATGGGGTTGACTAGTGAGACATCAATCGAGAGAGACAAAATGAGTGAACTAACGGGCCGCAACATTCTGGTTGTCGGAGCAAGCGGGGCTCTGGGGGCCGAGTTTGCCAGGCAACTGACGGCACAGGGCGCGTCGGTAATTGCAACCTCAAGCTCAAGCGAATCTGCCTCGCGAATTCCTGGTGAGGCTGCCAGCAAGTTTGTGCTGAACCTTGAAGACCAGCGCTCGATCCGTGAATTTGTTGATCACCTCACCGACGCCGGCGTGACACTCGACGGCGTTGTTCTGGCCGCGGGAGAAGTCGCCTTCGGTTCTGCGGCAGAGACACCGAGCGCCATTACAGAGCGCTTGATGAAGGTGAATTTTCTCGGGCAGGTAGCAGTAGTGAGCAGCGTGGTGCCCATGCTCGAAAAATCAGCCTCCGCTAACCGAGAACCTTTCGTAGTTTCAATCTCTGGTGTCATCGCTGAAACGCCAATGGCAGGGCTCAGCTCATACTCGGCAAGTAAAACCGCATTGCACGGATACGCTACCGCGGCCACTCGCGAACTTCGCCGCGCGGGAATTCGCTGGATTGATGCGAGACCTGGCCACACCGAAACCGGCTTGGCTGGACGCGCAATTTTTGGAGTCGCCCCGGCATTTGGTCAAGGCCACACCGCAGAGAAGGTTGTTGCGCGAATCGTTGAGGCGATTGCAAATGATGAGAAAGATCTGCCAAGCGGTTCATTCACCGCTTAGCCTGCTTAGACTCAAAGCATGACAACCACCAAAGTTCTTTCGGTAGCCAGCCCGACCAGCGCATTTGCCAAAACCACAATCGAGACCCGAGAAGTCGGTGGCTTTGACGTTCGAATTGCAATCGCATTCTCTGGCATCTGCCACAGCGACTTGCACCAGGCGCGCAACGAATGGTTCGAAGGAATCTTTCCAATGGTTCCGGGGCACGAGATTTCGGGCATTGTGATTGAGACTGGCAGCAAGGTGACCAAGCACAAGGTGGGCGACCGCGTGGGGGTTGGCACAATGGTTGGCAGCTGCGGAGAGTGCGAGTATTGCCTTGCTGGGCGTGAAAACGTTTGCCTCAAGGGAAACATTCAGACCTACAACGGCCGCTTCTATGACGGCACAGAGACCTACGGTGGCTATGCCAGCGAGATTGTGGTCACCGAAGACTTCGTGCTCAGCATTCCTGAGGCACTAGACATGGCCGAGGCAGCGCCGCTGCTCTGCGCCGGAATCACGGTCTTTTCGCCGCTAAAGCGCTGGGGTGCTGCCCCTGGAAAGAAGGTAGCGATCATCGGCCTGGGCGGCTTGGGGCATATGGCGGTCAAATTCGCCGCCGCGCTCGGCGCAGACGTTTCAGTTATCGGTCGCAGCCCAAAGAAGATCGAAGACGCGAAGGCCTTCGGTGCCAGCGCCTACATCGATTCATCGGCACCAGACTTTTTCGAGAGTTACGCAAACAACTTCGACATAATTCTCAACACAACTTCTTCAAACCTCAACGTCGATCAAATTCTTTCTATGCTTCGAGTTGGCGGCAGCCTCGTCAACGTTGGATTGCCTGGCTCAGACGAGCACTTCAACCCGTTTAGCTTGATTGCCTCGATGAAATCAATTTCAGGATCAAACACCGGCGGAATCAAAGAAACCCAAGAGATGCTCAATTTCTGTGCCGAGCACAAGATTGCGGCAACGATTGAAGTTGTTGATGCGAGCGATGCCGCATCAATCGACGCTGCCTACGACAGAATGCTTAAATCAGACGTTCGCTATCGCTTCGTGATTGACGCAGCAACCATTTAGAACGAACGAACCTAGAGTCGCTCCGCCAAACGGTGGTAGGCCGCGCTCCACTGCAATTCTTTGCGGAACGCACGCATCTCTGTTGCTTCATCGATGCTTACCAACTCGACCTTGGCAATTCGCGCAAAGTCTTCGATGGCTTCTGCGGTCACAGAGTTGGTCAAAACGGTGTGGTGACTTCCGCCAGCGAGCATCCATGCTTCTGCCGATGTTTCGAGTGAAGGCTGTGGCTTCCAAACCGCGCGAGCAACCGGCAGGTTCGGCAGGTCTTCGGTTGGCTCGACTATTTCGATTTCGTTCGAGATCATTCTGAAGCGGTCACCCATGTCGACGAGGCAAACCACGCGACCGGCGGCAGGCTTGGCGGTGAAGACCATGCGAACCGGGTCTTCTTTCCCACCGATGCCAAGCGGGTGAATCTCGATTCGTGGCTTCTGACCAGAAATTGTTGGGCAAACCTCGAGCATGTGAGCGCCGAGCACCATGGCCGGACCTGGGCCGAAGTGGTAGGTGTAGTCCTCCATGAAAGAGGTGCCACCACCGGCCGGGGTCATGCTCTTCAAAATCGCACCAAGGGCACTGGTCTTCCAGTCTCCCTCGCCGCCGAAGCCATAGCCGTCGGCCATAAGCCGCTGAACTGCAAGGCCTGGCAGCTGCCTGAGCTCGCCAAGGTCTTCGAAGTTGCTCGTGAAAGCGTTAAAGTCGCCCGCCTCAAGAATCGAGCGCAGGGCGATTTCGATTTTGGCTCCGTAGACCAGAGAATCGTGGCGAGCGCCACCCTTGCGCAGCTCGGCAACGACGTCGTATTCGCGCTCGTAAACCTCACAGAGAGCCTCTGCCGCCGAATCGCTGACGTTTGCGACTGCCTCGACCAGAGTGTTGACCCCGAACTGCTCGATCGACATTCCAAACTGCATCTGAGCCGAAACCTTGTCACCATCGGTAACCGACACGTAGCGCATGTTGTCGCCAAAGCGGGCCAACTTGAGATTCTGCGACGTGTTCCAGCCGATTGCCGCATAGGTCCAGGCGGTAACCCGTGAACCCACCGACTTTGAGGCTGGCTCGCCAACCACAATCTTGCGGGCGACAGACATGCGGCTGACCATGTGCGCATATTCGCGGTCACCGTGAGCGGCTTGGTTCAGGTTCATGAAATCCATGTCGATGGTTGCCCACGGAAGCGACTGGTTCGCCTGAGTGTGAAGATGAAGCAGTGGCTTTTGCAGCGCGTCGAGCCCGGCGATCCACATCTTGGCCGGCGAGAAGGTGTGCATCCAGGTGATGACACCGATGCAGTTGTCGTCTGAGCTCGCGTCTAGCATCTGTC